>JAKSCY010000091.1 GCA_022360355.1 Chlorobiales bacterium | reverse complement strand
TCGAAGCAGAACGGCAATACTCATGAATAATCAGGGTTTAACAGGTTGGCGGCATGGGGCATGATACGTTCTTTCAGTATCTCAAGGATACTGATGCAAAAATCAAACAGTACTTTCGCGACAGCGAGACAAAAAAACATTTCCGCCCAAGCCACATCTACGACGGTGTTTTGAGTTATCTGCTTCGTCCCGCCAAACGTCTGCGTCCCGCCATGATGATGCTTTCCTGTGGTTGTCTGAGCGGCACGGATAAAATTGCATCCATCCTGCCCGCTGCCGCCGGCATCGAACTTTTCCACACATGGACGCTCGTGCACGACGACATCATCGATAATGATCATATGCGCCGGGGACAAAACACTGTTCACGTCGACCTGATGAAAAAGGGTAAAAATGATCTCGATTTGAACGATGAGGAGGCGGAAGAGTACGGCAGGTCGATCGCTATCCTTACCGGAGACGTGCAGCACGGCTGGGTTGTATCTGCTTTCGTGGAATGCGCCCTTACGTACGATATCGATCCGGTTCTCGTTCTGACGCTTATCAAACACCTGGAAACTGAAGTTCTCGATAATCTCATTTACGGTGAAGTTCTGGATGTGCAGTTCAGCCTGCAGGATTTTCCGGAACAAATCACTATCGATGAAGAGCAAGTGCTGAAAATGGAGTGGCTCAAGACTGGCGTTCTTTATGAATTCGCCGCTGCCGCCGGCGCCATGATGGGTAAGGAAACGACTGATTTTGATGATCCCGATGTTCGAGCTCTGGCCGGATTTGCCAGCAATTGCGGCATAGCGTTTCAACTGCAGGACGACATTCTGGGAATTGTTGGAGATGAAAAGCAACTCGGTAAACCGATCGGTTCGGACATTCGGGAAGGCAAGAAAACAACCATCGTATTGCAAGCTCTCAAAAACGCCGATTCCGTCCAGAATAACCGTATTCTCTCTGTGTTGGGCAACCGATCTGCAAACGATGGCGACATTGCCGAAATAATTTCGCTGTTCAATGATCTGGGAGGAATTGAGTATACCCGCAAACTCGCATCGTCGTATCTCGATAAAGCTCTGCCACGCCTTCATCGCATCGAAGAATCAAAGTTCAAGGATCTGCTGTACTCCTGGGCGGATTTCATGATTAACCGGGAGCTCTGACGCAAAATAGACAAATACAGAGCTAAATTCCTTTAACTTTTTCCGTGATGAATCATCATAGTAAGCAGCAGGTTCAACTGCCTGGGGGAAATCCATGCGTTCACTCCTTATCCTGATTTCTATCGGAATTGCGTGCACATTTTTGATTGATATCGGTGTGCAGTCGGCAGCCAAACATAATACCGGCTCGGACTGCTATGACTGCCACAAGAAAAAGGAGTTCAGCGCCGCCGGAACGGTATTCAAGAACTACAACGGCAAGGGCACTAAAAAGAATGTCAAAATCAAGCTGGTGGATCAGATGGGCATTGTCACTGATCTCGGCAAGAGCAACAAAAGCGGTAATATCGCCGTTTCCCAAAAGATAAAGAAGGGCAAGTACCTCGTCCAGGTCGGCGACCACCGTAGCAAATCATGGCACGCCTTCCCCCGCGATAAATCCTGCAATACATGCCATACCATTGGCGGCAGCGGTACCGTTGTTTTGGAAGAGCGTCATACGTGGCTGCCGCTGGACAACAGTTGCACG
>JAKSCY010000012.1 GCA_022360355.1 Chlorobiales bacterium | reverse complement strand
CAGGTTTCCTATAAACGCGCCTCTTTTTTTCCCGATCCTGTTAAGCAAAAAACCCACAAGCAGCATAAAAACAAGCTGCATACCTCCCATTGTCGGCCTGAACAGTTTTGTGGTCACTCCAACAGGCATACCAAAAACGTCCGCACCGAACGGCTCCATAACGATTTCACAAGAAAAGAGGGCAAAAATAGCGACAAAAATATAGAACGCAAACAGCAGGGTTTTCGGCGAAGTGGAAAGCAGTTTCACCGACTGGCCGAATGTCAGCGATTCTTCTGTTTTACCCTTTTTTGCCACGGCGTTCCGTTCTTCCACCCCTGCAAATGCGAACAGAGCGATCCCCAACGCTATCAGCCCACCCACAAACGCAACGTTCATCAAACGCTCGGGTGAATAGACATCAAGATAGCTTCCGACAATACGTGCGGACACAATTGTCGTTAGCACCATCAACGTCCAGCTTGCAGAAGTTACCTTGCCGATATGCTTGTCGCCAACGTAGTCTGCCATCAATGCATAATATGCCGTAGTGGCAACCTGAAGACCAAAGCCGAAGACCAGAAAGATGATCACGAGTTTCAGCAACCCCACATCCTTCACCATTGCGGGAAGCAGCTCAGCAAACCCCACACCGGCAATCGTCACTTCATAAGCCGCTACAGGCGAAAGCATGAAAGAAAACACGCAGCTTAACAAGCCGAGAAGAATATATGGCGATCGCTTGTAACCGAAAAGATGAGATTTGTCCGACATGTTCCCCGCCCAGACCTTCACGCCAAAAACAGCAAGCAGCTCCTTGAGACTGATAAGGCCGAAAACAATTGTGGAAGAGATACCAAGGTCGGAAGTCATGACCCGGTTCAGCGTATCGTGCAGAAAACCAAGCATGATGCCGAATCCCATCTGGAAAAACGCAAGGCGGACAAGGTTGAACTGCCTCATATAAACATTTTGCCTGAGTTACAAAACAAGAGCCGTAATTTACACAAAAGCCGATCTTTTCTAAACAGGGAGATATTCAGCGGCAAGAAAAGCGGAATAATCAGTCCGCAGGAAAACAACGTTGTACTTCCTGATAACGAAAGCAGTCTGTAAGATGATCGTTTACCATGCCGACCGATTGCATGAATGCATAACAGATTGTCGAGCCGACAAAACCGAAACCCAAACGCTTCAGTTCCTTGCTCATGAGATCCGATTCTCTTGTCGAGGCCGGTATCTCCGTAAGGGAACGCCATGCGTTCTGTATCGGACTTTTGTCGACAAAACTCCAGAGAAAGTCCGAGAACGACTCATGTTGGTCCCGAACAGCAAGAATATTTCGAGCATTTTTGATCGCCGACTCAACCTTTAACCGGTTTCTTACAATACCTGCGTCACCGAGCAACCGCTCAATATCCTGACTGTTATATCGCGCAACTTTCTCAATGGCAAAATCATCAAACGCCCTGCGGTAATTCTCACGTTTACGCAGAACCGTAATCCAGCTCAATCCTGCCTGAGCACCCTCAAGCACAAGCATTTCAAACAGCTTCCGGTCATCGAAAACCGGAACACCCCACTCTTCGTCATGATATTGTACATAAAGAGGATCGTCTCCGCACCAGCCGCACCGCTTTTTCATAGACAATTTTTTACAGGTTACACGAGGATCGTTTATCTAATAACGTAATAAATCATAAGTAGCCCCATCATACAAGAAAGGCTTTACCACCGTTCCTGAAAGCAGGAACATGACTTGCAAATCAAATCGATTTTGGTTATTGTGACTACAGCGAATCATCTTGGGGGTGCTTTGCGGGACAGGCCCGCAGGCTGAGAGTATACCCTTGTAACTTGATGCAGGTAATGCTGTCGCAAGGAAAGATGAAGCTTGTTGATCT
>JAKSCY010000144.1 GCA_022360355.1 Chlorobiales bacterium | reverse complement strand
GGTGCCTGATGAAGAATCTTGGCCATAATTTTTGGGGCTTATGGCAAATCGCTTTGATACTCCTTAGCAATTCATATTGGGGTTAGCATTATATTACTTCATTAATAACCAAAAACACCTAAAACATAACAAAGGGGTATAGTAAATTGATATGCGATCAATATATATATATATCAGTAACAAAACTATTTATTTGTATTTGGGGACGCTCGCAACTACATAAACTAAATTCACAACACACATGCTTTTAAGCATCAAAACGCTGTCGCAGAAAGAGTTGAACCCATAAGAACGAATAAAGTGGACCCATGTCCGATTCCGAGAACATTCAGAAGCTGAGGCACATCGGATCGTGAGGCAAAACGAACTGTAAGTTGCTGTAGTTGCGAATGCTCCCTACTTCTTTCGACTTTTTATCGTATAATACATAGTATTTCGACCACAGCGATCTGTTTTCGACCCTATGCCTGAAACCATACCGAAAATTCCCGATTCCCCGATAGCTTTCGACTCGAACCGTCGCTGGGTGGGATATGCCGCTCTTCAGCGGACACTGGGGTGTGAAGCCCAGCTGAGAGAATCTTGTGCTGTTTCCGCCGGTCATGTCCGGGGAAGTGTCAGGGTTGAAAACGAAACTCGTCTCTACGACCAACGCTACCAGCCCGTTGGTAACGCTGCAGGGCATCTTTTCTTCGCGCTAAAGCATGAAAAACTCGATCTGCTCGTCCTGAAAGAGATTCTTGTTCGTCTCGGCAGCGAAACCGTTACGGCAATTGTTCGAACGCACCGGCAGAAACAATTGGCGAGAAAGCTCTGGTTTCTGTATGAATGGCTCAATGCCGAAAAACTCCCCCTCGATGATGCAGAAACACGAATACGTTACGTGCCGCTCCTTGATTCCAGGCAGTATTTCACAGGCCCGAACAGACCATCGTCTCGGCACCGGGTTATCGACAACCTCCCCGGCACCGGCCGGTTCTGCCCTGTCATACGCAAAACAGAGGTTTTACGGGAATTTATCGATGCCGACCTCTCAAACAAGGTCAGAGAGGTCATGGGAAGAACAAGTCGTGACGTCTGGAGACGGGCGGCAAGTTTCCTGCTGCTTGCCGACAGCCGGGCATCCTTCGCAATCGAGGGAGAACGGCCGCCCCGGAGCCGAATCGAACGATGGGCACAGGTTATTCAGAAGGCAGGAAATCAGCAGTTGTCGCTGTCTGAAATCCTGAAAATGCATGAAGCACTCATTCAGGATCACCGCTTTGTTGCAAAAGGATTCCGAACCGAAGGTGTTTTCCTTGGCGAACGCGATCGAGAAGGAGAACCACAACCCGAATTCATCGGCGCCCGTCCCCGGGATATCAAATCCCTCATGCAAGGGTTGGTTGACAGTCATCGAATCATGGCGGAAGGCTCGGTTGATCCCGTCATCCACGCCGCTGCCATAGCGTTCGGTTTAGTCTTCACTCACCCCTTTGAAGACGGCAACGGCCGCATGCACCGGGCACTGATTCATCAGATCCTTGCTGAACGGAGCTTCGCCCCAACCGGAATGGTTTTCCCTGTCAGCGCAGTTATGCTTGAGCGCATCGATGAGTACCAGCGAATCCTGCGGGAATTCGGTTCTCCACTCATGCCAGGCATACAATGGCAACCGACTGAAAAAGGGAATGTCGAGGTGCTCAACGATACGGCCGACCTCTATCGCTACGGGGATTACACGTCCATCGCCGAATTCCTCTACCGTTCTGTCGAACAGACAATCTCGGAACTGCTCCCGAAAGAAGTTCACTATCTGACGTGTTATGATAAAGCCCGGAGCGCAATCGGAAACCGCATCGACATGCCGGCCAATCAGATACGGAACCTGATCATGTTCATCACCCAAAACAACATGAAACTCCCCCTGCAAAGACGCCGGAAGGAATTTGCAGCTTTGAGCGATGAAGAAGTACTGGCACTCGAATCAGCTGTCGTTCGAGCTTTTTCAGTTCAGGAGAAATAACGATTCCCCCACTAGCAAATGGTATTTGGGAACGCTCACAACTACATAAACTAAATTCACAACACTCATGCTTTTAAGCATCAAAACGCTGTCGCAGAAAGAGTTGAACCCATAAGAACGAATAAAGTGGACCCATGTCCGATTCCGAGAACATTCAGAAGCAACGGCGCGATCGTGAGGTAAAGTGAACTGTTAGTTACTGTAGTTGTGAACGTCCCCTATTCCTAAGACCGATAACAATCGGGCGTCGTCACTCGTCAGATGACCATGTTGCCGTTGGCGAGCATCGCCGCAAGAAACGTCGCATGGTCGCCCACCGAGCTGTAGGCTATCGACTGCATCGTTACCGTTACATCCGCTCCCGAGCTGTCACCATTGGCGTCTATGCTCAGCATGAGTGTGTCTCCTCCGGCATCGGACAGCGTCACGAAACTCCCGATCGTACCCGAGGCCGCTCCGTCAAGCAGATAGTGCAGATCCAGCACGTCGCCGCCCGCTCCGTTACTGAAATCGGTGATCGTGTCGTTGCCGGCGTTGGTG
>JAKSCY010000431.1 GCA_022360355.1 Chlorobiales bacterium | reverse complement strand
TGCTGCCGACCTCGGCGAAGGATTCTTTGTCAAAGCCTTGCTTGCCAACCATTCAGCAGGCTGGTTCGCAACAATTGGTGACCCAAAAGGGCCGATAACTATATACCCAGGCTATAGAACAAAGGAGATTTTTCCATCAGATCTTTCCGCTTTCGGCGTCAGCCAGATGTATTTCGGCCGGATGATGGAAAAATCACACTACGTTGTTGGCTGGATGCCGGTCAACAGTTTCAACAATCCGATCTATGATCTTGCGGTCTATCCTAGTCAGCCGTTGGGTATTCCTTATTTTCTGCTCGGAAATGACCGTATTTTCGGCCTCAATTATGGAGCCAAAGTCGGTCCAGGCGAGCTGAATGCATCTATCCTCGTGCTTGATGATTTCCTAAAGGACATCGACGGCTTCCTAAAAGATGAATACGCGCTCCACCTGATGTACAAAACCAATATCGGTAATGTCACCATAGACCCGCAGCTTCTTGCCGCGCTTACTGATGTGAACCTTTTCAGCATGGGGTATGATGATGCAGCTCCGATCACACTCGGAACCAATGTTGTAATTCCTGCTGGAGATACCAAATTCACTTTGGGCGGATTCTACACTTTCTGTGACAACTCCGGTGTCGACTATGACGGATATCTTTTAAGGGTCAAGGCTGAACACGGTCCGGTCAGAGCCTGGCTTGACTACAGCAGCATGAGTGACGACAGCTTCGGTGGTTCAGACGAATACGACAACATGTATATCTGGGCACAGTACAACTGGAAAGTACACGAGTCTTCCATGGGCAGCCTCACACTTTCTCCGACTGTACGTTACCTGACTACAGACAGGAACGACGGCGAAGTGGAATACCAGCGTCTGAGAACAGAGCTCTGGGCACAGGTTGCGTTCTAAGGTTTTTGGCGAAACACTTGGAAACTGTCAAAAACATGTCAAAAGCCGCAGTGGAAGCTGCGGCTTTTTTTACCAGAACATGTTTTTCGCTGCATAGTATGTTATCGAAATACGCACCTTATTAACAATTGTTAACAAGATACTTTTCAAACAGACCGTTTTTTTCATTAAATTGTTGCAAGTCTTTTTGAAAAATACCTTTGTCTTAACAAACCTTAAACCATTGATGCCATGGAAAAAGGACAATTACAGGAATACTGGCAGACCAATATCAAGTACCTGGTAGGGTTGCTTGCTGTCTGGTTCGTAGTTTCCTACGGCTTTGGAATTCTTCTTGTTGAACCACTCGATGCTATCCGCTTTCCCGAATGGACAGGGGGAGGAGGCTTCAAGTTAGGCTTCTGGTTTGCCCAGCAGGGTTCCATCTATGTTTTCGTTCTTCTTATTTTCGTCTATGTCGCCCTGATGAACCGGCTGGACAAGCAGTACGACGTGCATGAAGAGTAACCGCCCAGTTTTCTAACAATCAATTAACAAACAACAACTATTATGGATGTACAAGCGTGGACGTACCTTATTGTCGGCTTGACATTTGCGCTCTATATCGGGATTGCGATATGGGCAAAGGCCGGGTCAACAAAAGAGTTTTACGTTGCCGGCGCAGGCGTACCCCCTCTTGCAAATGGCATGGCTACCGCTGCTGACTGGATGTCGGCGGCCTCATTTATATCAATGGCCGGTCTGATCTCTTTCATGGGATATGACGGTTCTATCTACCTTATGGGCTGGACCGGCGGCTACGTGTTGCTTGCCCTGCTTCTCGCTCCCTACCTCAGAAAATTCGGCAAGTTCACCGTTCCTGATTTTGTCGGTGACCGTTACTACTCCAATGCAGCCAGGACGGTTGCCGTCATATGCGCGATTTTTGTCTCCTTTACTTATGTTGCAGGGCAGATGCGCGGCGTCGGGGTGGTTTTCTCACGGTTCCTCGAAGTACCTATCAACTTCGGGATTCTTATCGGTATGGGCATCGTGTTTTTCTACGCAGTACTTGGCGGCATGAAAGGCATCACCTATACACAGGTCGCCCAATACTGTGTGCTTATCTTTGCCTACATGGTTCCTGCAATTTTTATAGCAATCCAGATTACCGGCACACCACTTCCCCAGCAGGGTTTCGGCAGCATGCTTACCCCTGAATACGGAGGTGGTTACCTGCTCGACAAGCTCGACGGTCTGCATGAACAGCTTGGTTTCACGGCATATACCGACGGCAGCAAACCGATGATCGACGTGTTCTTCATTACCTTCGCGCTGATGGTCGGTACGGCAGGTCTGCCGCATGTCATTGTCCGCTTTTTCACCGTACCCAAAGTTCGTGACGCACGTATCTCCGCCGGTTGGGCACTTGTTTTTATCGCCCTGCTCTACACCACTGCACCTGCAGTGGCGGCATTTGCGCGCTATAACCTGATCAACACGGTCAGCAACACCCAGTATGCCGAACTGCCATCCTGGTTCAAGACATGGGAAGGAACAGGCCTTATTGCCTGGGTGGATAAAAACGATGATGGCGCCGTACAGTATGTAAACGGTAAGGCATTCGCAGGAAAACCTGCTTTTACAGAAGGAGAAGGAGCAGAAGGTCAGCGGCTTATATCTAACGAGCTGACCGATAACAGCAACGAACTGTATATCGACCGTGATATCATGGTGCTGGCCAACCCTGAAATCGCCAACCTTCCTGCGTGGGTTATCGCACTTGTAGCTGCCGGTGGTCTTGCCGCCGCGCTCTCAACTGCGGCAGGCCTGCTGCTGGTCATCTCAACTTCCGTTGCGCATGATCTTATTAAAAAACAGTTCAACCCCGACCTTTCCGAAAAAGCCGAGGTGACAATCGCACGTATTTCCGTTGCCTGTGCGGTGCTCATAGCAGGCTATTTCGGCATCAATCCGCCTGGATTCGTGGCGCAGGTTGTAGCATTCGCGTTCGGTCTTGCCGCATCGTCGTTCTTCCCTGTTATCATCATGGGTATTTTCTACAAGAAGATGAACAAGGAAGGCGCTATTGCCGGGATGCTTTCCGGAATTCTCTTTACCGCCGCCTACATTATCTACTTCAAGTTCATCAACCCGGCTGCCAATACTTCTGAGAACTGGTTCCTCGGCATTTCGCCTGAAGGCATCGGTACAGTTGGCATGATTATCAACTTTGTGGTGAGCTTTGTTGTATCGAAAATCACCCCGGCGCCGCCGGAGGATATCCAGGAACTGGTCGACAGCCTGAGATACCCGAAAGGGGCCGGAGAAGCTTCGATGCATTAGTGCACAACCGGTAAAAACCAATAAAAAAGGCGCGATAATATCGCGTCTTTTTTATTTTTTTACATTTCGATCATGCAGAAAAAGACTGATCAGAAAGAAGGTCCGGGTCTGGAGAAAAAACTTGCCGGCCTGCCTGCCTCTCCGGGTATTTATCAGTTTAAAAACCAGAGAGGAAAGGTCATCTATGTAGGAAAAGCAAAAAGCCTGCGATCAAGAGTGCGGTCATACTTCCGCAACGTAAAAAAACTAACCGGGAAAACCCGGCTGCTTGTCAATCATGTCGCCGATGTCGATGTTATCATCACCTCATCCGAAGTTGAAGCCCTTATCCTTGAAAACAATCTCATAAAGAAGCTTAAACCCCGCTACAACATCAACCTCAAGGATGATAAAACCTACCCTTATCTGGTGATCACCAGAGAACCCTTTCCAAGAATAGTCCTGACAAGGCAGGTAGTACATGACGGATCACTTTATTTCGGCCCCTACACTGAAGCCGGCCAGCTTCGTTCGGTACTTGAGCTGATCAGTTCAATATTCCAGGTCAGAAGCTGCAAGCTCAAGCTGAACGAGGAGAACATTCGGCGCAAAAAATTCACGGTTTGTCTGGATTACCACATCTATAAATGTAAAGGTCCGTGTGAAGGCCTTCAGTCCGAAGAAGAATACAACCTGATGATCTCTGAAATTATCAGGCTGCTGAAAGGCAAAACATCCGTTCTGGTCCGCTCACTCACCGAAGAGATGCAGCGTTGTGCAAGAGAACTGAAATTCGAGCAGGCCGCCGAGTTGAAAATGCAGATCGGCGGCTTGAAAAAATATGCAGACCGGCAGAAAGTCTTCACAACAGACCCTGTCGACCGGGACGTCTTTGGTATCGAGCAAAAAGAGGACGATGCATGCGGCGTCGTGTTTAAAATCCGTGAAGGCAAGCTCCTCGGATCACAGAGAATGTATTTTTCGAACACGGACGATGAACCGATGAAAAATCTGTTGTCAAAATTCCTTGAAAAGTATTACCTGGAAACTCCTGACCTTATCCCTCAGGAAATATTCACACAGGAACCTCTCCCGTCAGAAGCAGAAAAAGCATTGCAGAAACTGCTTTCAAACAAAAACAAGGAAGGGCAAAACAGCAGAAAAACCACCCTCATCGTAACACCGCAAAAAGGGGAAAAAGCCCGTCTTATGGAGATGTGCAGGGAAAATGCACGGCATCACCTCCGGGAATATCTTGCAGAGAAACAAAAGCGCGGTGAAATGGCGCGGGAAAATCCGTCTCTCAATGCCCTGCGGTCAACTTTTCATCTTGAAAAAATACCCCGGCGGATAGAATGTTTTGATAACTCGCATTTTCAAGGCAGTGATTACACAAGTTCCATGGTTTGTTTTGTCGATGGAAAACCCAGAAAATCCGATTATAGAAAGTTCAGGCTGCGCACCATTGAAGGTTCTGACGATTACGCTGCAATGTCCGAGGCTATAACACGCCGTTACAGCGGAACGCTCTCAAACGAGCTCCCGTTGCCTGATCTTGTCTTGATCGACGGAGGAAAAGGACAGGTAAACATCGCTCTGAAAACCCTTTTGGAACTGGACATTTCCATACCGGTTATCGGTCTTGCAAAAAGACTCGAAGAGGTTCACGTTCCCGGGAGTCGTGATCCGTTCAATCTTCCCAAAACCTCCCCGGCGCTCAAACTTCTGCAGAGAATACGTGATGAAGCACACCGGTTCGCCATAAGCTATCACAGACAACTGCGTAAATCACGTACCCTGAAAACCGTATTGACAGATATCCCCGGCATAGGAGAAAAAACCGCCATGAAACTGCTTGACCACTTTGGCTCGGTTGAACAGATTGCCCATGCCGATAAAGAGGAGCTCCGGAAAATAACAGGGCCAAAAGCCGCCGCACTTATCGCAAAGTTCTTCAGAAGCAACAGTAAGCCTGAAATTTCCCGCGCTCAAGAATAGTGTTGAAGGGCGAGACTCCGGATTTTGATTCACGTTATATTTGTTGAAAAAATCTTGTATATTTGTTCTGATATGTAACAGAGGGAAACGAAGATAAATATATTCCACATCTTATGAGCTTCCTTGACTTTTTTGATGAAGGCGGCAATTATGACACGAATGGTTCTTTCAGAAAAATTCAACTTGACGATCTAGATCTCACATCCATATATGATACCGAAGAACTGATTGAGGTAATCAACCAGTTCAACGAAGAGGGAAAGCATGAGGACGCACTGACTGTCGCCCGCCATTTAGCAGAAACCGCCTCTTATAATGCGGAATCATGGTTTCATCTGGGAAACTGTCTGACCGTCAACGGTTTGTTTGATGATGCGAAAGCTGCATTTGACAAAGCAGCCGTGCTCAGTCCTGCGGACAGCGAGATGAGACTCAACCTCGCTCTTGCGCATTTTAATACAGCCGATTATCCGGCTGCCCTTGAAAAACTTGATACAATCCTTTTCGATTCAACTCTCGAAAAGGAAATGTATTTCTACCGGGGACTCATTCTTCAGAAACTCGAACGTTACCGCGAGTCTGAAAGACATCTGGAAAAATGCCTTGCCCTTGAACCGGATTTTACAGAAGCATGGTATGAACTTGCTTTTTGCAAGGATGTTCTCGGAAAGATGGAGGAGAGCTCTGCCTGTTATCAGAATGCTATCGACCAGGACCCGTACAATGTCAATGCATGGTACAACAAGGGGCTTGTTCTGAGTAAACTGAAAAAATACGATGAGGCTCTCGAATGCTACGACATGGCTATTGCAATAGCTGATGATTTCAGCTCCGCATGGTACAACAGGGCAAACGTACTTGCCATCACAGGCAAGATTGAAGAGGCTGCTGAAAGTTATCTCAAGACCATTGAATTTGAGCCTGACGACATCAACGCGCTGTACAATCTGGGGATAGCGTACGAAGAACTGGAAGAGTACGATAAAGCCGTCACTCACTATTCCCGCTGCATTGAACTCAAACCGGATTTCGCTGATGCATGGTTTGCACTGGCATGCTGCCATGAAGCCGATAAAGCATATGACAAGGCGCTGCAATCCATCAATCACGCATTGCAGTATATTCCCGGCTCGATTGATTTTCTTCAATTAAAAGCCGAGATTTATTATAACATGCAGCATCTCGGCCGCTCGATCCAAACCTACAAAAAAATCCTTGAGCTGGAAGCTGAATCGCCGCAAATATGGGTAGATTACGCTCTTGTTCTTCGTGAGGCAGAGTTCTATACCGAATCTATTCACGCTCTTGAACGCTCATTGCAGCTGCAACCACAGTCAGCGGAAGCTCACTTTGAAATAGCGGCAACATATTTCGCCCTCGGCGACAAAAAAAACACAATCAGCGCACTCACAAAGGCCTTCACGATCGACCCAGGCAAAAAGCAGCTCTTTAAAAGCACCTTCCCGGAATTGTACAATCAGGATTCCGTTCGGAAAATACTCGGAATTGCCTGAGTGTCGATGCCTGACTGTATGACGTACAGCGCAAAAAAAATTCTCGGGCTGATCGGCAGAAATATCAGCTATTCCTATTCCCCTTGTATCCATAACACTGCAGCCGAGGCACTCGATCTTCCGTATTATTATACGATTTTCAATATCCCTTCCCCCGATCTTGTTCCTTCCGCCCTTGAAGGAGCCAAAGCACTTGGCATAGCCGGATTCAATGTCACGATTCCTTACAAGCAGACCGTGGTTGCCTGCATGGACAGGCTTTCCCCTGAAGCCGAAGCGGTGTGCGCGGTAAATACCATTGTGAACGATAATGGAACGCTCACAGGGTACAATACGGACATTGCCGGTATCGTGGCACCTCTCGAGCCCCACAAACCGCTTATCGATGGCCAACCTGCCGGAATTTTTGGAAACGGAGGCGCCGCAATGGCTGCAATAGAAGCACTGACAACCCACTTCAGCCCTTCTCTCATCAGCCTGTTTGTCAGAAACAGGGAAAAAGGCGATGAACTCTGCAGACAATTTCAGGACAGAACTCCCCTGATACAGTTATCGATCCATTCGCTCGACGACTATACCGCCCTGGCCAAATGCAGACTTATCATCAATGCAACCCCCATTGGCACAACAGGGGTTGATTCCGGATACAATAACTGCATCATTCCCCACGGAACGGGAGCCATCCATTCCAGCCAGATCATTTTCGATATGGTCTACAATCCGCTGGAAACCCGCCTGCTTCAAATGGCCCGTGAAGCCGGTGCTGTCACGATTCCGGGAATTGACATGCTTGTCAGCCAGGCTTCTCGTTCCTTTGAAATCTGGACAGGAAAACCAATGCCGTTGAGCACAGTTAAAGCAAAGCTTCAGAAACTGCTCGGGAATACAGGATAACTCCCGGGCCTTTTTACCTTGTAACTTGCCGTACCATTATCACTTGACAATGTCCTAACACCATCCATACAGATATGTTATTGTTTTTTTTGGTTACCGGACTGGTTATCGCTCTCGACCAGTTCACAAAGCAGCTTGCGATCAACAGCCTGATGCAGAACGAGAACAGCCTTGTACTTATAGCTGACTGGCTGAAACTCACCTATACGGAGAACACCGGCATAGCGTTCGGCATATCCCTGGGATCACATTCGCTGCTCATTGCCATTACAGCTCTCATTCTCGCTGCGCTGCTTCTCTATGTTGTATTCTCAAAAAACCGGACACCGGTCTTTCTTGTAACCTTCGGACTAATCCTGGGTGGTGGCGTTGGAAACCTTATCGACCGCGTTGCATTCGGCAGAGTGGTTGATTTTATACATGTCGACATTTATCAGGGCTATCTTTTCGGCTCATGGATGTCTCTCTGGCCGGTTTTCAATATTGCCGATTCGGCAATTACCGTAGGGGCCTGTATTCTTTTGATCTGGCACAACAAAATCCTCAGTTAATCCGACCCCGCCTGCAACATGTTCGTAGACGTTCATTGCCATCTTTCTTTTCCTGATTTCGACAATGACCGCCAAGAGGTAATCGGGCGATTAAAGGAACAGAACATCTCCCTGCTCATCGACCCCGGCACGGATACCCGAACCAGTAAACGGTCAATAGAGCTTTCCTCGCTCCATGATTTCATCTATTCCACAGTCGGGCTGCACCCGCACGATGTCACAAAAGCAGTACCTGAAGAAACGTTGTCCGAACTTGAGTCGCTTGCCGCTTTGCCAAAGGTGGTCGGCATCGGTGAAATAGGCCTTGACTACCACTATCGCGATCACTGTGCGACGTCACAAATGGAGGCCTTTCGTGCCATGCTGCGGCTCGCAAAAAAGCTTGATCTTCCTGCAGTCATTCACAGCAGAGACGCGTGGAAAGATACCCTGCGTATCATCAGGGAGGAAAAATCATCGAATCTTCGCGGTATTATGCATTGCTTTTCAGGAAACACGGAAATTGCACTTGAATGTATCCGGCTGGGGTTCAAACTTTCCATTCCCGGCACACTGACCTATAAGAAATCAACCCTACCGGCCGTAGTACATGACATCGAAATTGGAGACCTGCTTACCGAAACAGATGCGCCGTACCTCTCTCCCGTACCTTTCAGAGGCAAGCGCAATGAACCGTCTCATGTACGCTTTGTCACCGAAAAAATTGCTGAAATCAAACAACTTCCCCTGAATGCAGCTGCAGGGATAATAAAACGCACTGCGCTTGAGTTGTTCGCCGTCGCCTGACTTGCAAAAAGAACATCGAGGAGTTTTGAAATACCGGGAGACTTGCTTAGGTTGCTGGTCGGGATTTGCTATCTACCGGCGCAGGTTAAAAATAAATTCGCTTTATATGGAACAGAAAGAGAACAGAATCGGGGAACATATCCCGCCAACAGAAACCGACAGCCAGACCGAAAGAGCCGATCGTTTGCTTGAGTTCTTTATCCTGAACAAAAACCTGATCATTACTGTCACAATAGCAGTAACCCTCGTTGCCGTTGCTCTTGTTTACCTGCGGCAGCAGCGCCAATCAGCCGAGGAAACGGCAAACAGACTGGTGTCGCATGCAGCAGCAAGTGCACAAATTGGAAACTGGCAGCAGGCAATAGATGGTGACGGCTCCCTGAAAGGCTTCCGGGAGATCATCAGGGAATACGGATCGACACCCAGCGGAAATTTTGCAAAAATCCTGATCGGGGACAGTTTTTTTGCATTGCAGCAGATCGACTCGGCCCTGGCCAGCTACCGGTCATATTCAGGTAAAAACCCGGATCTCGCTGCATCGGCCAAAGCTGGTGAAGCAGCATGTCTTTTACGAAAAAACGAGCTTTCAGCAGCCGCACCTGCATTTGAAAAAGCATCCGAAACCGCAACAAACCAGGCATTGAAAGCACTCTATCTTGCAGATGCCGCAGACGCCTACAGTTCTCTCGGAGAGCTTGATAAAGCAGTTACCCTGTACAAGCAGGTTATCAGGAAATATCCGGGGTTCACTGCCGCCGCAAAAGCGGAACAATTCCTGCTTTCATTAGCGGGAAAAGCCGGAAATGTAGACCTCTAACAAAAACAGACAAGAACATGACCACTGCATTCAAAATCAAAACAACCCTTGGCGACATAACGCTCTCTCTTTACGATGACACTCCGCAACACAAAAAGAACTTCGAAAAGCTGGTTAAAGAAAACTATTACGACGGAATTCGTTTCCACAGGGTTATCGAAGGGTTCATGATCCAGACAGGAGACCCTTTGTCGCGCAGCGATGACAATCGCATGCTCCACGGTACAGGAGGCCCTGACTACCGTATCCCCGCCGAGATCAAGCACCCGAACCTGAAAGGGAGCCTTGCCGCCGCACGGGATAACAACCCCCAAAAGGCCTCTTCAGGCAGCCAGTTTTATATCAACCAGGCTGACAACGACTTCCTTGACGGTGAGTACACTGTTTTCGGCATGGTAACCGACGGGCTCGATGTTGTGGACAAAATTGCAACCGTAGAGAAGGATTTCAACGACAATCCTGTAGATCCGGTAACTATCGAAACCATAGAAGCAATCCAGGGTCAGAAATAGGTAAACGTCAATTGGATACTATAGCAAACAACCTGCAGCGAATCAGCGAAGAGATCCGCTCCATCTGCAACAGGACGGGACGCAACTTTTCCGATATCAAGTTGATCGCGGTTTCGAAAACCAAACCGGCAATACTTGTAAAAGAGGCCTGTGATGCGGGCCAGCTGGACATCGGAGAAAGCTATGTCCAGGAATTTCTTGAAAAACAGAGCTCCGATCTGCTTTCAGGACTACCTCTGCGCTGGCATTTTATCGGACACCTCCAGACAAACAAGGTTAAGGACATTGTCGGGAAAACGTGCCTGATTCACAGCATCGACAGGCTTAAAACAGCCGAAGAACTTTCAAAAAGGGCTTCCCGGCAGAACGTTACGGTCGATTACCTCATTGAGATCAATACCTCCGGGGAAACAACAAAATTCGGCCTTTCCCCAAAGGAACTCTTGTCCGTAGCACCCCGCTTCTTCGACCTTCCGGGCATACGCCTCAGAGGACTCATGACAATAGCGTCCCCCGACAGAAATAAAGCAGGAAAAGAATTCCGGTTGCTCGCGGAGTTGCTTGACAGGCTCAAGAGCAAATCACCTGATCCTGCCCTGCTGACAGAACTTTCGATGGGCATGAGCCAGGATTTTGACATTGCTATTGAGGAAGGCTCGACTATGATCCGTATCGGCACCGCGATATTCGGTTCACGGGCATAACCAGTAAGATTTTATATCCAGCTCTCAAGCCATCAGGCCTTACCCTGCATGTGGATGCCGCATCACCCTGTGAAATCCAAACATCTATTTCATGGGGTGGCATGACTTTCAGGCTATCGAGAGCCATCAAACTATCAAGCCGTTTTTAATTACACAGAGGGGCATGGCTCCTTTCTCTCAGCAAATATCAGTTATTATTGAGCACAATTTGAATCCATAGGATCAGGCTTTTATATTACCGGGTTGATTATTTCGCTGAACCTATGTCCTTGAACGGTTCCGAAGGTACTGTTGCGGCACCTTTGAACCGAAAAAGGGTACCTCTATTTATTAACGCTTGGTTTCCATTTGCCACATGCCGTATTCACAGTCACCTGTCTTTATTCCAGCACAGCGTGTCGAGAATTACCATTACGCTATCCGCAACATAGTCGGCAGTGCAAGACTGCAGGAAGAACAGGGGAAAAAAGTCACCTATCTGAACATCGGGGACCCTATACTTTACGGATTCCAGCCGCCTGAAGAGCTTGTTGAGGCAACGGTCCTGGCTCTGCGCCAGGGACATAACGGCTACTCTCCTTCCTCCGGAAAAAAAGATGCGGTTGAAGCGATTGCTGCAGATGCCCTTTCACGCGGCATCCAGACTTCTCCGGATAACATCATCGTAACGTTCGGTGCTTCGGAGGCCGCTGACCTTGTGTGTACCGCAATGCTCAACCCTGGCGATGAGGTGCTCTGTCCGTCTCCAGGCTATCCTCTCTATAATGCCATAATAGCCAAACTCAATGCGAAGGAGCTTCAGTACAGACTCGACCCGGACCACGGCTGGCTCCCCGACCCTGAAGATATCGAAAGCAAAATAACGCCCCGCACCAAGATCCTGGTCGTCATCAACCCGAATAATCCGACAGGCGAGCTGTATCCTCCGGAAGTACTTCGGCAACTGGTCGACATCGCCCGCCGACATCGCCTTTTGATCATAACCGACGAAGTATATCACAAGCTTGTCTACGAAGAGACACACACTCCTCTTGCATCAATGGCTGAAGATGACGTCACGGTAATCACCATTGACAGCCTTTCGAAAAACTATATGGCACCGGGATGGCGTGTCGGCTGGCTCGCTATTACCAACAGCCATCTCCTTCCGGATGTACGCCTGGCGTTTATCAAACTTGCAGACGCCAGGCTCTGTGCACCGATGGCCCCGCAGTTTGCCATAAGGGCCGCTATGAACCTGAGAAAGGACTATATTGAAGACGTCATGAGCCGGCTAAGCACTCAGCGGGATATAACCGTCAGCATGCTCAATGCTATTCCGGGGATCAGTTGCAACCACCCCAAAGGAGCGTTTTATGTTATGGGAAAAGTCGATCTTGAGAGACTTCCGTTCAGCTCCGACGAAGAGTTTGTGCTGAGACTGCTGCAGGAAAAACAGATCCTTTTCGTGCATGGCTCAGGATTTGGAACCGATCCGTTACAAGGGTTTTTCAGGGTTGTCTTTCTTCCCGGCGCTTCGACCCTGAGAAGAGTGTACAGTGACCTCGACGATTTCATTAAACAATACCGGTAAAATATTCTCAACAGAACCTATAACATAAAAACTCCTTACCATGATCGAACAACGCGCGAAAATCCAGGAGGCTGTTTCCTTTATCCGCACTAAAACCAGCGATGATTATCCTGTAGGCATTGTTCTGGGAACCGGCCTCGGTGCTCTGGCAAAAGAAATAGATGTAGAGCTGTCGCTCGATTACGGAGATATCCCCTACTTCCCTATTTCCACGGTCGAAACTCACCACGGTAAACTTATCTTCGGAACGCTGGCCGGCAAAAAAGTTGTCGCCATGCAGGGGCGCTTCCACTTCTATGAGGGCTACTCGATGCACCAGATTGTTTTCCCTGTCAGGATCATGAAACATCTGGGCGTCAAAACTCTCGGCATCACCAACGCGTGCGGCGGACTCAACCCTGCGTTCAGCAAAGGAGACATCATGCTTATCGATGACCACATCAACTTGCTGGGCAGCAATCCCCTCATCGGCCCGAACGATCAGGAAGTGGGCCCGAGATTCCCGGATATGTGTGCGCCGTATTCTCCGAAAATCCTTGAAATAGCCGAGCAGATCGCGCTTGAAAACAAAATCAAGGTTCAGCGCGGTGTCTATGTCGCTCTTTCAGGACCCTGTCTTGAAACCCGTGCGGAATACCGCATGCTCCGCACTATTGGTGCCGATGTCGTCGGCATGTCGACCGTTCCGGAAGTGATCGCCGCTGTACATCAGGGAACCGAAGTTTTCGGTATGTCGATTATCACCGACGAGTGTTTCCCTGACAGCCTGCAGCCTGTCAGCATCGAGGAAATAATCGAAGTTTCCAACGAGGCCGAACCGAAAATGACAACCATCTTTAAAAATGTTGTTGAAAGACTTTAACTATTAACCACTCAACCACAATGATTGACGCAGTTTCCTTTGAAAACAATACTCTTGGCTACCTTGACCAGCGACTGCTGCCGCTGGAAGAAAAGTATGTCAAAACAAAAAGTTATGAAGAAGCTATCGAAGCGATAAAGACCCTCGCTGTACGGGGGGCTCCGCTCATTGGCATAGTTGCCGGCTATACGGTCATGCTCGGCCTGAACAGCTTCAGTGGAAACAGGGAGGAATTTCCTGCATATTTCAAGAAACTTATTGAGGAAGTCGAGGCATCCCGCCCGACCGCAGTCAACCTCTTCTTTGCGACAGCATGCATGAAAGAGGTTTATGACGCTCATTATTCCTCCGACTCACTTGAAGAACTCTTCGGAAAAATGCTTGCTGCGGCAAGAAAAATTCATGATGACGAGATTGCAAACTGCGACAACATGGCCCGTCACGGAGTGGAACTTATCCGGCAGGATTTTGCAGAAATACTGAAAACAAGAAAACTCAACGTCCTTACACACTGCAACACCGGTACCCTTGCGACCGGAGGATCGGGAACGGCTCTGGGCGTCATCAAACATGCCTGGCAGGAGGGCCTGATCGATAAAGTGATTACGGCTGAAAGCCGGCCGCTGTTGCAGGGACTGCGCCTGACGGCATGGGAGCTTGAAAAGGACAACATTCCTTTTCTGTCAATTTCCGACTCTTCTTCTGCATTTCTTATGCAGAAAGGAATGATCGATTTCGGTATCGTCGGTGCCGACAGGATTGCTGCAAATGGAGACACTGCCAACAAAATAGGCACATTCGCTCATGCAGTCAGCGCCGCCCATCACGATGTACCATATTACATCGCTGCTCCTGTATCGACTATTGACATAACAATAAGCGACGGGACCCGGATCCCTATCGAAGAAAGAAGTGCCGATGAACTCAGAACTATTTTCGGCACCCAGGTTGCGATGCCTTCTACACCGGTACTTAATTACGCGTTTGATGTGACTCCCAACAAGTATATCCGTGGTATAGTTACCGACAAGAAAGCTGTCGTCGGTAACTACACTGAAGAATTGAAAAAACTTGTTGACTGAGCTTACAGGAAAAACATATCTTTTAAGGGGAATCTGCCGAGGCAGAGCAGGTTCTCCTTTTTTATTTCGCAATTCTTCGTTATACTTTTCATAGCTGAAGCTCCTTTATTGCAAGGGAAATTCAGCCATGCACTTCCAGCCCCTGTATTAGAATTTGCTGTTGTCCTTGCATAATGACTGTTAGAAGTTTAGGAAGCACATATTATTTCAGGATCTGTACGTTCTCGGCTTTGTCGGCAAGGGAGCCGTTTCGGACTACAAGCGGCTTTGCACACCGGAACATTTCAATCAAGAGATGAAAAACTGGCTAAAGAAAGAAAAAACCGTGGAGAAAGAGTCTCTGCAAAGCGGATCATCCGCCAACCTGCTACAGGTGTTCAATTACAATGATTTTCTCGACCGCGTCATGGGAGACCGGGAACTCGCCATGAGCATTCTTGATGAGTTTGTAGAGCTTATCGGCCAGCACGGGGAAAAGCTGCAGCATGCTGTTGAATCAGGAGATCATGAAAATGTCAGACAGATAGGGCACCTCATCAAGGGCGAGTCCGGCAACATAAGCGCACCCTCCCTCTATGAAAGTTCGTATGCGATGGAAAAAGCGGGAAAATCCCAAAACAGGGCCGAGCAGGAAAAATTGCTGCCTGTAGTCCTCGAGAACATTGACAGTTTGACAAAAGCAATCCGGGAAGTTTTGCAAAAAGGGAGGGCATAGCCCTCCCGATACACGTCAGCTGTTCCGTCGTCTTCACCTGACAGCCGCCCTTTCACATATCCCCTTACCTGCAATCGTGCTGCCAACCGCTTGGCTGTCTATCCTCCAGCAGCAACTCCGATTGCATGCACCGATATAATTCCGTACAATTAGTCGAACCAGGAAAGAATCCAAAACCAGATTATGAATCTTGACCGGCGGCTTCTTCTGCTTGTAAAGCAGTACCCCCTGCCTTTTATTGCTTCGGTTGTACTCGGTACGCTCGGCGGGATCATGCTGATCGGTCAGGCCTCCCTGTTAAGCTGGATTATCGACACAATTTTCCTGAAAAACGCCGGGTCTCAGGATATTCTGAAGCTTCTCGGGTTTTTCACTCTTTTCAGCGTTCTGCGTGCAGCCTTCAACTGGGCAAGCGAGAGTGAAGCAAACCGTGGAACCCTGAAAATAAAGCAGCAGTTGCACGACAGACTTCTTGAAAAGATATCCGCTCTTGGACCGCACTACACCGGATCGATGCAAAGCGGGAAGCTCAGCGTAAAAATTCTCAAAGGAGTCGAGTCCCTTGATCCCTACTTCAGCCAGTATATTCCTCAGCTTGCCCTCTCCTTTCTGCTTCCTCTCGCGATTCTCATCGTGGTGTTTCCTGCCGACACACTCAGCGGCCTGATCCTTCTTGTAACCGCTCCTCTGATTCCACTTTTTATGATACTGATCGGTAAAGCCGCCAAAAAAGTAACGGCAAAACAGTGGAAAACGCTCAGCAGAATGAGCGGTAACTTTCTCGACGCACTTCAGGGGCTCACAACTCTTAAGCTGTTCGGCAAGAGCCGTGAAAGAGCACAATCGATTTCAGAAATCAGCGAAGCGTTCAGACATACAACAATGAAAGTTCTGAAAGTCGCATTTCTCTCATCGCTCACACTGGAACTTGTAGGCACCATAGGAACAGCAATCATCGCAGTGGAAATAGGGTTAAGACTCTGGGCAGGGGACATAGCTTTTCAAGCAGCCTTCTTTATTCTCCTGCTTACACCCGACTTTTATCTTCCCCTCCGTCAGCTCGGCATAAAATTTCACGCAGGAATGGAAGGAGCCGGTGCAGCTGACGAAATCTTCAACCTGCTTGATAAACCTGAACCCGGAAAGCAAACAGATCCTGCCCCATCGCTGGTGCAACGGTTTTCCGAAAAACCCATACTGTTTGACAATGTCGGGTTTTCTTACACCGGAAGCATCCCCTACGCGCTCAAAAACATCCGATGTACCATTGAGCCCGGCTGCACAACCGCAATTACAGGACCAAGCGGGGCAGGAAAAACAACGTTTATCAATATGCTCCTCCGCTTCATTGAACCACAGGAAGGTTCAATCATGTTCGGCAATGCAAACCTGCAGAACATCAACCGCGAACTATGGCTGCAAGGTGTTTCATGGGTACCGCAACACCCGTACCTGTTTAACGCAACTCTCAGGGAAAATCTGCTCCTCGCAAACAGGAACGCCTCGGAAGACGAGCTGATGGACGCGATCGAATACAGCCGGCTGAGCCCGTTCATTCATTCCCTGCCCCAGGGCCTTGATACACCGATTGGTGAACAGGGAGCCAGAATAAGCGGCGGTGAAGCACAGCGTCTTTCACTTGCGCGGGCATTTATCAAGGATTCCCCTGTTCTTGTTCTTGACGAACCGACATCACATACCGACCCCGTTCTTGAAAAAGAGCTTCTCGACGCAATGCAGAGACTGATCAGGGGGAAAACAGCCGTGATTGTCGCGCATCGCCTGAGCACGATCAAAAACGCCGACCATATACTGGTTTTCGACAAGGGTCGTGTTGTCCAGTCCGGAACACACCTGTCACTGATCGAACAGAAAGGATTTTACCGCAACGCACTGCGCACCTACCAGGAGGATACGGCAGGATGAGAGAAATAATCAGGCTTCTTCGTATCGTCCGCCCTTACTACTGGTGGATGTTGTTCGCGGCGTTTCTCGGGTTTGCAACTATCGGCAGCGGCATCGGGCTGCTGATATCTTCGGCATATATCCTTGCCAAAGCCGCCCTGCATCCGTCTTTTCAGGAACTGCAGCTCGGCATTGCGGGGGTGAGGCTTTTTGGCGTGGCAAGGGGTGTGTTGCGTTACATAGAAAGGCTTGTTTCACATAACACGACTTTTAAAATTCTTTCCAGACTGCGTGTCTGGTTTTACAAGTCTGTCGAACCCCTTGCCCCTGCCAGACTTCTGCAATATAAAAGCGGTGATCTTCTGCAAAGAATCACGGGTGATATCGATACACTTGAAAATCTCTACGCCCGTGTCGTCGCCCCGCCGCTCACTGCTGTCATGATTTCAGTCCTTCTCTGGGTTTTCATGGGAAGCTTCTCGATCACCTTCTCTATTGTCCTTTTCTGCTTTCATGCCGCTGCCGCGGCAGGAATTCCGTTCCTGACCGGTTATCTGAACCGGGGAACAGCATCACAAATCTCCGCAACACAAACCGAGCTGCAGACAAAAACGCTTGACTGCATTCAGGGTATCGGCGATCTCATGCTCTTCAACCGTCTCGATGAGCACGTAAAGACACTTCATGCACTGAAAAGCCGTGAACTGAAACTGCAGAGAAAACAGGCCCTTATTCAGCGCTCACACGAATCATTGACCGGACTGCTGATGAACGCCGCCGTCTTTGCTCTCTTATGGGTTCTTGCCCCGCAGGTTTCGACCGGGGCCGTCAACGGGGTCTATACTGCCGTAATCATTATTGCGGTCATGGCATCTTTTGAAGCGTTTCTCCCTCTTCCTGATGCAGTGCAACACCTTGAAGCCAATGCAACTGCAGGAAAAAGACTTTTTGAAATCGTTGATGCGCAACCAGCTGTCACCGTACCGGAATCACCAGAACCATTCCCGGAATCTCACTCTATCCGTTTCCAAAATGTCTCGTTCTCCTATCCCGGGACATACAGTGCCGCCCTTTCGAACATTTCATTCACTGTCGCGGAAGGAGAGAAAATCGCGATTGTAGGCCCCAGCGGAGCAGGCAAATCAACCATAACCAGCCTCCTGCTAAGGTTCTGGGAACCTTTACAGGGAAGTATCAGTATCGGAGACAGAAACATTGACCGGCTCGATCCTGAAGCCATACGCACAAACATCGGGCTCGTCAGTCAGAAGACCTATCTTTTCGGGGAAACCATCAGGAAAAACCTGCTGCTTGCAAAACCCGATGCCAGCGACGGAGAGCTTAAAGATGCCCTGAAATCCGCCGGTCTCGAATCATTTGCCGCCAGACTCGACCAGTGGGCGGGACAGCACGGCATGAACCTCAGCGGCGGGGAAAGACAGCGTATGGCAATCGCAAGAGTGCTCCTGCAGGACACGCCTGTCATCATCCTTGACGAAGCCACGGCAAATCTTGACATCATCACCGGGAAAAGCGTGATGCAGCAACTATTGAAACTGCGCGGAAAAGAGCAGGCAAAAACACTTCTTGTCATTACCCATCGTCTGAAGGATATGGCACAGTTCGACAGGATACTGGTGCTTGATAATGGAGAAATCAGAGAACAGGGCTCGCATCATGATCTGTTGAAGAACGGCGGCCTGTACGCTTCAATGTGGTCACTGCAACACCGGATATCACCGCCCGAACTTATCAACAACTCTTAAGGGAACCTCTGTTAAATCCGTGTTGCCGTCAACCGACTTGTTCACCACAAGATTGTGCGTATCGAACCCGTTTAATTAAAAACTATGGTCTTTCGCCCGTTCACCAGAACCCGGTGTTCTATATGAGACGCCAACGCTCTCGTAAGCACCAAACGCTCGAGGTCCCTTCCTTTTCTTACGAGATCCTTCAGTGTATCCTTGTGGGATATTCTGATAATATCCTGCTCGATTATAGGGCCGTCATCGAGCTCGCCGGTCACATAGTGACTGGTGGCACCAATAATCTTGACCCCCCTCTGAAAAGCCTGTCTGTAAGGACTGCCGCCTGAAAATGCAGGAAGAAACGAATGATGGATATTGATTATCCTGTTGGGATAGGCATCGACAAACTGCTGGGACAGCACCTGCATGTACCGCGCGAGCACGATGGTATCAACGTGCTTCTCTTTCAACAAAGACAACTCCTTCCGCTCCTGTTCCAGCTTGTTTTCAGGAGTTATGGTATATGTATGGAAAGGAATGGAGTACTGTGCGGCAAGGGGCGCCAACTCCTCATGATTGGAAATTATCAGGGGTATTTCCATTGCAAACTCCCCGGTCCTGTGCCGCCATAACAGATCCTGCAAACAATGATCATATTTCGACACAAACATGGCAACGCGCGGTTTTTTCGGGGTCACATGGATTTTCCAGTCCGCCTGAAACTCCCTGGCAAGCGGCCTGAAAGCATCCTCAAGATCAGCAGTTGAGACGGAAAACCCATCCATGTTCCAGGAAACCCTGATAAAAAACATCCCTGACTCGGTATCGACATGTTCATCGAGATCGAGAATATTGCCTCCCCGCTCGAAGATAAAATGGGAAATCCGTGAAACCAGCCCTACACGGTCGGTACAGGAAAGCAGAAGAATGGCTTTTGACAGTTCTTTGTCCACAGTGCTGCGATGCGTGATATGATATTGCATGGGACTGCATACGTGATGATTCAATCATCAGATC
>JAKSCY010000416.1 GCA_022360355.1 Chlorobiales bacterium | reverse complement strand
GCGTTGAAGTTTGCCAGGGTAAAAGTGCCAAGAATTCTACCGAGGATACTCCGTCTCGATACTGTAGAGGGACTTGATTTTGGCGAGGACAGGATAGGTCTGCTCTGGCTGGAGGATCTTATCAAGAACAATCTCGAGCAGCTTTTTCCGCAAATGAGAGTGGTGCAGAGCCATCCATTCAGGGTTATCCGCGATGCCGATATAGAAATTGAAGAAGACGAGGCAGGCGACCTTCTCGAGACTATCGAGCAGGGAATCCGCTCAAGGAGATATGGAAAGGTTGTCAGGCTTGACATAACATCGGCCATGCCTGATTCGATGAGGAAGATTCTGATAAAAAACCTCGAAATTCATTCACGCAACGTCTATGAGATTTCCGGCGCTCTTGGTTTGGGTGATCTTATGGAGATGATGAAAATCGAAAAGCCGGAGCTGAAAGATGAGCCGTTTGCTCCTGATAATCCGCTTGAGGAAAAAGTGGGCGGGGATATTTTCAGCGCCATCCGTCAGGGGGATCATCTGCTGTATCACCCTTACGACTCGTTTCAGCCCGTCGTTGACCTTATCAACCAGGCGGCATCTGACCCGCAGGTGCTCTCCATAAAACAAACGCTCTACAGGGTCGGTAATAATTCACCGGTTGTTCGGGCGCTGATGAACGCTGTTGAAAATGGCAAACAGGTTGCCGTTCTTGTCGAACTGAAGGCCCGTTTCGATGAAGAAAATAACATCGGGTGGGCAAGAGCCCTGGAAGATGTCGGCGCGCATGTGGTTTACGGGCTTGTCGGCCTTAAAACACACGCAAAGCTTACTCTTATTGTCCGCAGAGAACACGACAAACTGAAGCGTTACCTGCACCTCGGTACCGGTAATTACAATCCTGTGACGTCAAAGATATATACAGACTATAGCTATCTTACAGCTAACGAGGTGCTTGCCAACGACGTATCGGAGCTTTTCAACGCCCTGACAGGCTACTCGAAGCATACAACCTACAGAAAACTGATAGTTTCGCCGGTCAATACCCGCAGGAAAATTATCGAAATGATAAACCGTGAAATAGAATGGCATAAAAAAGAGGGGAATGGCCGTATAATTATGAAAATGAATGCCCTGGTCGATCATAAAACCATCAGAGAACTTTACAAGGCGTCGAGTGAGGGTGTTGCTGTTGACCTTATAATCCGGGGGATATGCTGTCTTGTTCCGGGAATAAGCGGAGTTAGTGAGAATATTCGTGTCATCAGCGTTATCGGGAGATTTTTAGAACACAGCAGAGCTTATTATTTTCGCAACGGTGGTATGGATGAGCTGTATCTCGGAAGCGCAGATATCATGCCGAGAAACCTTGATCACAGGGTTGAAGCGCTGTTTCCCATCATGGATAAGGAGTTGATAGAGGTTGTCAAATCCGAGCTGGAGCTTATTCTTGGTGATAATGTAAAGTCGTGGGAAATGACTTCTGAAGGTTCTTATGAGAAAGTCAGCAACGACAAACCCAAGATCAACAGCCAGAACATATTTCTCAATCAGGCGTCGAAGAAGAAAGCAATATGTAAATTCAAGGTAAACGGATTATGAAAATAGCCATTGGAAGTGATCATGCCGGTTATGTGTTAAAAAAAACAGTGTATTCATGGCTCGAAAAACAGGGCCATGAAGTAAACGACATGGGGCCGTATTCGGAGGATTCCGTGGATTATCCGGATTATGCCCGCAAGGTTGCCGAAGCGGTTGCGGATGGAGAGTACGATCAGGGTGTGCTGCTTTGCGGTTCGGGTATCGGGGTATCGATTGTGGCCAACAAGGTTAAGGGGATTCGGGCGGCACTTGTCTTTCATCCCGACATTGCAAGCCTTGCAAGACAACATAATAATGCAAACATTATCTGTTTTCCTGCACGGTTCACCGACAGCGAGACCGTTGAAAAGAGCCTTGAAAACTGGTTTGCTGCTGCGTTTGAGGGTGGAAGGCATGAGCGCCGCGTTGCAAAAATCGAACCATAGGAATTATCCCGCTTGAGAGATTGTTTGTAGTGCTGAGTAATAACGGGTGGTGGGGAATTTTTTTGACTTTTTTTGATGAGCCTTATACAAAGACATATAGATGCCGATTATCCGGTTTTTCAAGCCTCGGAAATGGTTTCTGCCGTGCTGTCGCGGTTTCAGGAGCTCGGATTGGAGGAGGCTCCGGTGCTCAAAGACGGCAGGCTTTTTGCGCTTGTAAGCTCTGACTGTCTGCTCAGGGCCGCCCGGGCAGAAGACGATGTGCAGCTTGGACAGATGCGGTTCAATGAACCTGAAACACTGTATGAGGATGAACATGTTCTGGATGCATTTGACCGGCTGAGCGATAGCCGTACCGGCAATCTGCTCCCCGTTACCGATCAGGATGGAGGTTATAAAGGTGTTGTTGTCAAATCGGAGCTTCTTAAGGAGATAGCGGGCATATTCCATTTTTCGGAAACAGGAGCTACTCTTGAGATTGAGGCTCCTGCACTGGGGGTAAAAGTCTCTGAAATCATCGGTGTCATAGAAAAAAACGACGCGACGGTGTTGAGTTTTGGTATTGTCGAGCCGGAACCGGGCGCGCAGACAATGGTTATGACTTTCAGAATACAAAGCCAG
>JAKSCY010000483.1 GCA_022360355.1 Chlorobiales bacterium | reverse complement strand
AGCTGCTTTGATTGTTACAACTCAAAACATGCCTTCAAGGATAAATCAGCCAAGCTGATGTATTTGTTTCAAAACGGCGGAGTCGCCACGGAAAAGCCGACCCTGGCCTCCATGTGTGTGCGATGTGAAAAGTGTCTGGAGAAATGCCCCCAACACCTACCAATCCCGGACCTGCTGGAGGAGGTCCGGGAGAACATGGAGGGTTTTTTGACCAAGCCCACGATCTGGTTCATCAAGAGGGTGATGAAGGTCAGGGATAAAGAGAACAAATAACTTTTATAGCAAGCTATGACAGAGGACGAGATGCCCGATAACGGTTGCGGCCACAAGATCAAGTCCGGCTCGACCCACTGGTGGCCTGACTTGGGGTGGATTAAAGGCTGATCTAAAAAGATCAGTTCTTGGGGCTTCCGGCGGCCAGCCCTGAGGAGGCTGGGGAAGTTCATCATCGGCCGAGCCCGGTGGCCGATTTAACCTCTCCTTACAGGCCTGGCCGAGCTGTCCGGACCGGGCTCAAGGGGTATCGGGAGAAACCTTGGAAAAGGAGGCCCGCAGCTTGCCCCTGGTCTCGAAATAGCTCCGGTCGACGATCCGGGTCCTGAACCGAACCCCCTCCCCCAGCTTCTGACGGGCCAAGCCGGTGATCCGATCCGGCTCGCCGGGGGGGACGGGGCCGGCCGGCAGGAGGTGGAGGACGATAAGGCCCTTTTCCTCCTGGACCAACTGAAACTGATGGATCCAGGGGGTTTCCCTTTGGAGGAGGGGGACGATTATCTCCTTGGGATGGACCTGGACTCCTCCGGGCAGGGTGAAGTAGTCCCTGACCCGGCCCTGGATCTCCTTGATGGTCGAGAAGGGCTGCCCGCAAGGACAGGGGCTGGGACCCTTGACCACGATATCGTCCAGGCCGTAGCGGATGAGGGGCATGGCGTAGTAGTTTAGATTGGTGGCCACCACCCGGCCTCTCTCCCCTCCCCGGGCCGGCCGGCCGTTACTTATGACCTCCAGAATCACATTATCGTCGCTGACGTGGTAAAGGCCGGTGGAGGGGCACTCCCAGGCCAGGTGCCCCAGCTCGTAGGTCCCGTATCGGTCGAAGACCCGGGCTCCGAAGCAGCTCTCCAAACGTTTTCTGGCGGAAGGATAGAGAACCTCGGCCCCGGTGATCAGGCCCCGGAGCCGGAGACGAGGCCGGCCGGCCTCCTCCAGCCAGTGGCCCAGTCTTATCAGGACGCTGGGAAAGCCCAACAGGAAATCGGGCCCAAGCTCCTCCAGCTCCCGGAAGAATTCCTCCGGGGGCCGCTCGGAGTCGACCGGATGCTGGCCGAAGAAGCGGGCGGTCCGTTGAGCCCTGGCCAGGAGGGAGCTCCTGGGAGGGGCCTGGGAGGTTATCTTGGCCACGGCCAGGAGCTGGCCGGGGCGGACCCCGAACTGGCGCAGGGCCCGAATGACGAACAGATTGGTCAGATGGTCCTCCAACCCGGCCCGCCAGACCCTCAACGGGCGACCGGAGGAGCCGCTGGTCATGAACCGCTTTAACCGGCCGGGATCGGCCCAGGAGGCCAGGATTCGATCCGGGGGAAAGCCCCGGTAGTCCCGGGCCGGGGTCAGGGGTATCTTGGCCAGGTCCGCCAGGGT
>JAKSCY010000803.1 GCA_022360355.1 Chlorobiales bacterium | reverse complement strand
TTTTATATGAATTTTTACAATTGCATGTTCCTGCTCGATCCAGTAAGTGCCGGTAAATCGGATCAATTGATCGGCCGTCAAATCTGCAGCTGCGGGAGTCGCTTCCGATCTATCTTCTGTTTTCTCATGAACAAACTCTTCTTCAAGATATATATCGGCAATCTCCCGACAACGTGCTGTGGGATTAAATGAAGCCAGATTGGACAATACGATGACCGAAAATTTCTTGTCTGGAAACCGCATCAAGTCAGCTTTGAAACCGATGTACGAACCACCATGGCTGACCCTTTTTATGCCTTTATACGTGTCGATCCGAAGGCCAAAAGCATAGTCAAGCTCTTCACCGCTGTTGAGTTTTCCTTTTTGATGAATAAAGTTCAAAAATTCTTCACCAAGACTTTTTTCATGAAACATCTGATCCCAGAGAAAGAGATCTTCAACCGTTGTGTACAAGCCTCCGCTCCCAACGATATCAAACGTGGTCACGTACTGTGAAAAACCATCTTCTCCCTTGACATGTCCCATGGCACGGTTTTTTACAACCCGCGTGTAATCATCGTGAAAATGAGTGTTTTTCATTCCAAGACGATCAAACAAACGTTCTTTGGCAAACTCAGCAAGGGATTTACCCGAAACGTTTCTGACGATTTCCGACAAAAGGAAATATCCAGAGTTCGAATACATATATTGTTCGCCCGGCTGAAAGTTCAGTGCTTTTTGACGGGCAATCAGTTGAATCACCTGCTCAGGGGTGCAATGGTCATTCCAGGTGCCGAAAGAATGACGCAGTGCCAGATAGTCTCTAATACCGCTCGTGTGGTGTACCATGTGTCGAACTGTGATGCTCTTATATAGATCGGGGAGCTCCGGTAAATACGTGGTAATCGATTCCTCCAGGTTAATTTTATTGTCAAGGACCAGAAGAGCGATGCAGGCAGCAACGAATTGTTTGGAAGTGGATCCGATGTAAAAAACCGTGTCAGGTTTTATCGTGATGTTGTGCTCAAGATTTGCCATGCCGTATCCGCGGCTATAAATGATTTTGCCGTTTTTG
>JAKSCY010000360.1 GCA_022360355.1 Chlorobiales bacterium | reverse complement strand
CTCCGTAATCTTCTTTTTTGAAACCGCAGTTCTGGCAGCGGAGGCGCCAGAGACTGCCGTGCAGCTCGATCACGTCACTTGAACCCGCTCTCTGGTGCATGCCGTCGATATTCTGCGTCACCACACGGGCGTTAGGCATGCTGGCAATCACCCTGTGACCGTCATGCGGCTGACAATCAAGCACAGCCCGCCTCCGCTTTTGGTGAAAATCGAGAACCTTTTCGGGGTTGCGCTCGAATGCCTGCTGGCAGGCATACTCCTCTATGCTGTAGGACCCCCAGATCCCTCCTTTTCCCCGGTAGGTCGGCACGCCGCTTTCGGCGGACATGCCCGCACCGGTAAAAAAAACAATGTCCCGGAACTCACCGCAATGCAATCTTTCCATCATATACTTTTCCTCCTGACAGATGTCCTAACTTTTTCGATGCAGATTGCCGATTTTCCTTTCACTCATCGCCAACCGCTCAGCGTCAACTGATCCTCCCTTTGTAATTTCGCAATCTTGCCGATTTTTTTTAACATCGTAAAAGGATTTTACCATGAACATCAAGCTATTGCTGCTGCTTTTCTGGGCGTTTGTTATTTACAATATCATTGCAGCCATCGTATCGTATTTCCAATAAATCGAACCCTACAACAATCATGAAAAAAATAGGCGTACTTCTTTCCGGTTGCGGAGTCATGGATGGCTCGGAAATCCATGAAGCTGTTCTGACACTTTTAGCCATTGACGTTGCCGGCGCACAGGCGGTCTGTATAGCTCCCGACATTGACCAGCACCATGTCATCAACCATGCGAGCGGTGAAGAAACGGCAGGTGAAACCCGCAACGTGCTTGTGGAATCTGCCCGCATTGCCAGAGGAGACATCAAAAACCTGAAAGATATCGATTCACTCGGCCTTGATGCCCTGATCCTTCCGGGAGGGTTCGGTGCCGCCAAAAACCTTTCGGATTACGCTTTCAAGGGAGCTGAATTCACGGTGCTTCCCGAAGTAGCAGACGCTGTCCGCTCGTTTTATGATGCAGGAAAACCCCTCGGTTTTATCTGTATCTCACCGGTAATCGCCGCGAGGGTCCTTGGAAAGGAAAACGTCGAAGTAACGATCGGCACCGACCGGGAAACAGCCGCGAATGTCGAGCTGACCGGAGCGACGCATGTAAACTGCCAGGTATACAACGTTCACGCAAGTAGCGACGGCAAAGTAATCAGTACACCTGCTTACATGCTCGGCCCGACCATCAAGGATGTGGCAAAAGGCATCGAGAAGCTGGTCAATGCGGTGGTGGCGTTAGCCTGAGGGAAGTGACGAGTGACAAGTGACGAATTAATCCTTTTGACTTTTGCCCTTTGCCTTTTGACTTGATTCTCACTTCTCATACGGTACACCAAGCTCACGGGGAGCCCTGGATTTACCAACAAAACCGGCAAGCACGAGAAGAGTCAGCACATAGGGCAGGGCCTGAATAAGCTGTGAAGGGATCAAACCGGTCTGCAGCCACATTTCAAGGGATTCGGCACCGGCAAACATCACGCTTGCCAAAGCCGCCCCTATCGGT
>JAKSCY010000130.1 GCA_022360355.1 Chlorobiales bacterium | reverse complement strand
CAGGCCGCCCGGTGTATCGAGTTCAACCAGCAAGGCATGAACGCCCTCCTTCTCCGCCTTGTCAACCGCCCGCTCGAAAAAGTCCGCACTTCCCGGATTTACCGTTCCCTGCAGAGACAATAGATAAACAACTTTCCTTTTATCATCTTCGGCTGCATGCGACACGCCCCAAGCGCTGAGAGCAGCACCGAGCACCACCAGCAACGCACAGCAGAAAAAAATCTTTCTTGAAAGGAATCGAACCATGGCGACAAAAAAAGTAGTTCGCGGTACAGGGCTGCAAGAATTGCAGGGTCTTATCATAATATAATCAAACCTTTTGTACCACCTTTCTGTTCCTGAAAATGTTATTAGCAGCTTTCGGATATTTACTATCTTCACATTTGCGTCCGAAAAAAAGACTTCCGATCAGGGTTAATCATCACTGCAGCAACACGTAATCAAAAAAACCAATGTCATACGTATTAATAACCGGAGCCTCGTCAGGCATCGGAAAAGCTTTTGCAGAAGAGTATGCATCACGCGGAAACAACCTCATCCTTGTTGCACGTTCCGGCACAAAACTCGATGCGCTGGCAACTGAACTTGGCGGCACACACAACATCGATGTCCGGACTTTCATCCAGGACCTTTCCCTTCCGGACAGCGCCGAAAAAGTGTTTGATTTCTGCAACAGGGAAAATCTTGCCGTCGGAACGCTGGTTAACAACGCAGGCTTCGGCCTTGATGGTGCATTTGATTCCCTGCCTCTCGAAACGCACGAAAAAATGGTTGTGCTGCACAACCTTACTCTTGTCAAGCTTACCTGGCTTTTTCTGCCGGAAATGAAACGCAGAAACCAGGGAGATATCATCAATCTCTCTTCCGTCGTTGCTTTCCAGGGCATTCCCTACAACGCTGTCTATGCCGCCACAAAAGCATTTGTTCTCACCTTTTCCGAATCGATCCGGGAAGAGCTGCAACACTCGGGCATACGCGTCTTTGCCCTCTGTCCGGGGTTGACCGAAACTGAAATTTTCGAGAAGACCGGGATCAACCCCCACCGGACACTGATGCCTGTAGGGCCTCCCGAACCCGTTGTCCGGTCTGCAATCGAATCGCTGAATAAAAACAAGTCATACAGTGTTCCCGGGTTCATCAACAAGATTCTGATACATGGGGGAAGACTGCTTCCGAGAACCGTTATGCTTAAACTCGGCATGGTACTGAGCAGACGTGAAAAATCCATGATAAAACATTCAGAATAAAGGAATTAGCACACAAAGCAGCACGTTCCTGTGCTGCTTGACCCAGGGGAACATGCCCGGCACAACCCGCCGGAATTTATTTTTCTTATCGTCTAAACTTTAAACGTGATTTGAAAGGTTATAATCATTACATCTGAAAGAAAAACTCACTTTCAACAACTTTTGTATCTGATATATGTTTTACTTCGATCCTTTATACTTTCTGTTCGCACTGCCTCCCCTGCTGCTT
>JAKSCY010000755.1 GCA_022360355.1 Chlorobiales bacterium | reverse complement strand
ATGCTCACCGTCTTGAGCTTCAGCTTTACGTACTGGTCGAGCACTCTTTCCAGTTCATTAACAGGTGTCCTGTTCCTTGTATTATCGATAAATGACGGACTCACGCAAAAATCACACTTGAAATAGCAGCCCTTGATCGTCCATATGACGCCCGAACGGCTCCAATTGAAACTTCCCAAGCGAATCAGATTTCCGATCAGTCCACTCAGCTTCCATCTCTGTACCACCGTCGGGTGCCGGACTTCCTCCAGTTCCGTTCCATATAAAAGACGATAGACCTCGGCCTCGCCATTACCTTTAATGATCCTGTCGAAATAGATATCAATGCCGGGTGTTTGCGTCCCGTAATTGCCGCCCCAAATTTCCTTGACACCATACTTTCTTGCCAACTCCACTAATCGTATTACATCGGGAACCTGGTAGGTGTAAAAACTGATTCCCAGGATGTCCACGCCCTTGCGCAGCTCGCGTTTCAGCCTCGACCATTTCGGCATGTCCAGTATTTCGACCGTCGGGCAATTTTCCTTGATCCACGAAAGCCCCCATGATGGAATAGGGTAGGAGGCGCTAAGAAATTTATTAATGCGCCGGTTATGGATATGGGAGGTTAAAATTGCTCCATAGTCCGTGATCGCAGGGTGCGTCGGTGGCACTGTGAACAAGACGCGCATATTGCCGTAGTCAGAATTGGAGGTCATAAACTTTGCGGTGCATATTTTTGCAGTTGACTGTTAACCGTCAGGCCGCTTACCTTACTTGCCCGCTCCACGATCGGATCAAGCTGGCGGTTCTTTATTCGCTCGATCACAAGATTTCCTTTTTCATCGTAATAGTCCTGCTCGATAGATTCCAGGTACGCAGCATACTTCGCCTGCTGACGCCAGATGCCCTGGTAGGAGTAATGATGGAAAAGGATATTTATTGCCGTTCTGAAGTTTAACTTCAATGCATTTTTCAGGCACCGTTTTAAACTCCAGAATTCTTTCGACCCCCGCATCATTTCGCGCTGTAAGATGGAGGGCTTCATTTTCTTTGGGAAATGAACGACGTAGTTGCCTCCAAAATAATCAAAACTTGTCATGATCAGCCGTTCAGGAAAAAGGGGAGTTTCTGTGTCACCGGGATACCCCCAAAAGGAGAGCAGAATAATCTGGGAAAAATTGTTATCCACTGAGAATTTCACGATCCTGTCAACCGATCCCGGACCATCTTCTTCGTTTCCAACAACATACGTTGCCGAAATGAACAAGCCTGCATCATGAAAAGCTTTTATCGCTTTGTTGATCTTGTCCAGAGATTGTTGCTTGTTGACGCGGTTCAAGGTATCGTTGTCGAGCGATTCAATGCCCATGATAAGCGTCCTGAACCCCGCTTTCCTGAGTTTTTTCAACATCTCGGGATTCTCGGCAACGTGGATCCGGGAGAAGGCACTGAACTCCGCCACTTTGCCAAATCCCTCCTCAATCATCCGGTCGAGAATCCGGCCTGTTTTTTGACTGTTGCCGGTAAAAAGGTTGTCCACAAAAAGAAAATCTTTCCCGTACGTCAGTTTTTCCCTGATGTCGTCGATGATGTCTTCTGTGTCACGATAGCGGTAGTTGGGCCCAAACAGCTTGTGAACGATGCAGAACGAACAACTGAACGGACATCCTCTGGATGCTTGTACGGCAACCACCTTGGTTCTCTTATGCTTGATAAGCATCCCCAGAGTTTTTTCTTTGGGGTACTTGTGAATAATGTCAATGTTGTAAGTTTCACCCAAGTCTGTTGGAGAAGCGGTTATTGGATTATGGACACTGGTCCCGTTATCCCGGTAAGAGACTCTGCTCAACCCTTTGAACGGGCCACCGCTTTCGATGGACTTGACCAGATCTACAATGGCTTCGTCTCCTTCACCGCGTATAACGAAATCCACCCAATCCAGGGATTCTTCTATGAAATTCGTCGCATGTTCTCCGCCCATGATTGTAACGATATCCGGGTTTTTTACTTTTATCCGGGCAGCGAATTCATAGGTTCTATTGGCGGCACCGGTCAGTGCCGATAGGAGCAGGATATCCGATTCCAGGACCCATTTTTCATCGACCGGGGCCACATGCTCGTCAAAAACCTTCACTTCATAGCCCACATTTTGAAGGATTGAGCCAATGAGCGGGAGACCGTACCTTGGCAAGACTACGTTGTCAAACATTGTCGGAAAGGTATGTTTGAGCTGAACACATGCAATCCGAACAATTTTTTTTCCGGTCTCTTGTTCGTACATGGGGCAATAACCTCCTCCGATGCAGCTTTTCAGGATGACCTAACGAAAAACCCAACACTTTTTGGCATTGGGTTTGTCTGTACAAATGTAAGGTACTGCTGGACTGCTAAGGAACTTTTTGGGGTACTTTGGCAAGGTACTCTTTGAAGAATACCTTGTTAACAATTATTGATAATATAACTGTTATGACGAGATATTCAAGTGTTATTGTTGCCCCGAAGTTCATCGCGATAGAAAAAGTTGATCAACTACGCGATTGAACATTTTCTGATGTCCATGCTTTTTTTGTTATAGAAGCATATATTGATCAAAAACCCCCGTTATTATGATCAAACTCCTTGAAATATTGCGCTTTACCGGCTGCGGTGTTGGTGTTTTCCTCGCTTACTATTTCGGCGAATCACCCGAAGGGATTCTGCGCATCATGACACCTTGGTTTGTGGGCTCTGTTGCCGGGCTTTCCGCAGTTGAAGGTCTTTTCTTTTCCGGGCAGGCAGCCGCCGAAAAAGGCTTTGAGCAGGGGAGTAATTACCAGAGGCAGAACGCGTTCTGGTTTCTCGCTACTGCAATTACGTCTCTTATCATCTTTTTTGCAGGCTGGAACGAATATGCCAATATCAGTCTGGTTCTTGTTTTTTGCTCCTTTCTATTACTCTCGGCAGCCAATCATGCCTATTCGATGATAGCCGACAAAAACACCACATGGCAGAATGTGATAAGACCGCTGCTGACAGCGCTTCTGACGTTTGTTTTCTGGTTTCCTGTTACTGCTATTTTGTTTAAATGAAAGGATTAAGATAGAGGTGGGGAAGTGGT
>JAKSCY010000494.1 GCA_022360355.1 Chlorobiales bacterium | reverse complement strand
CAGTTTGTTGAAGACCTCCTTGTTTTCAACCTCGCCGAGAACAAGAATGCCGGGATATGAGCCGGTTTTCAGACGGACAACCTTGATAATGTGGGAGAGTCGCATGTGTTTCAAGAGAAGCTTTTTTTCGGTCCACCGTTTCCTTCCCTCCGGTGTGAATTCGCTGTCCTCGGTTGCAGGATCGTCACGGGTGTCAAACAAATTCTCGACGTTCCACCACATCATGGTGAGTGTGTCGTCATCGGCATGAACTTTTTCCCTCGGGAGTAAAAGGGAGAGTGATGCAAGGATTACAATGTATATGAAGCCGGTTGTCAGTCGCATTGTTACTATGGATGGGAGGTGCGCCGCCGGGGATATTGGCTATGAGGCTGCCTTTTGCATTGCCGGAAATCACAATTTTTTTTTCTTTACAAGAATGATATGTAACTTATCTCGGAATTTTTAACTACCCGAAGCATAAACATCCAACGATCAACGGCAGTATGGCTAAAAAGTTCGATGTTAAAGAGAAGGCAAAGGATATTCTCGAAGAGGCGCTTGACAGGGAGGCTGTAGACGTTCTGGCGAACATATCGCGGGAGATGCAGCAGATATTCAGCGAGAATCCGGAGCCGTCCCGACCTGATGTTGTGCGTATTGTCACCGACTATTTCAGCAATGACGGCAAGTCGGAGCAGTTTATCGCAAACTGGATTGATACGGCTGAAGAGCACTGCAGATCAAGAGGACTGCGTGAAGAGGACCAGCCGAAGGCGATGCTTTCCGATCTCGGAGTGTTTCGGTTTATGAATTTTCTGATGGAAAAAGGGCTGACGGATGATCAGGTGAATATTGTTCTCCGTGGAGCCGTTCAGCGGGCAAACGATGAAGAAAAAGGATAGGCATTGATAAGCACTGTTTTTTATGGTGTAGCTTGTTTGCTGTAAAGAATCAGTATTATACCTCCTACAACGAGAATTACTCCTGACAGCCTTATAAAATTGAGCGGCTCGTTGAGAATAACAACAGCCAGTGTATAGGTTATGAGAGGAGATGCGGCAATAACCGGGTTTACAAAGGATACATCGGTTGTTTTGATTGCCGACAGATAGAAGAAAAGCATGACGGTAATAGCAACTCCCTGCAGAAGTGCGTATACTGTATATTTTATCGGGATGCCAGCTGAGAGTGATGTGGTCCCGAACCATACAACAATGCCGAGGATGATTGTTTGAGACAGGCTTCTGTAAAAAATCATCTGCGTGACATTCATCTTTGCCAGCGTTATCTTTTCAAGGATCGGCAGCGATCCGAGTATTGATACGGTTATGATCAGTGACAGGTAGATATTGGGTGTTTTCATGGCCGGCGGGGTAAAGATTATTTTATAACATAAATCATATAACTATATCATGAATAAAACACAGCTTCTTCACGAAGGAAAAGCAAAGAAAGTTTTTCTGACCGATAATAATGATCTTGTTATTCAGGAGTTCAAAGATGACGCCACTGCTTTCAATAACAAGAAAAAAGGTACGATCAGCAACAAGGGGATTGTGAACAATGCAATTTCCTGCAAACTTTTTACCTATCTCACCGGTAACGGGGTGGCGAACCATTTTGTCGAAAAACTTTCCGACAGGGACATGCTCTGCAAGTATCTTGAGATTATCAAGGTAGAAGTTGTAGCAAGAAATGTCGCGGCAGGTTCGCTGGTAAAGCGCTACGGTTTTCAGGAAGGAACCAAGCTTGAACATCCTATTATCGAGCTGTATCTCAAGGATGACGATCTCGATGATCCTTTGATGAACGAAAGTCATGCTGTTGCACTCGGTCTGGCGACCTATGAAGAACTTGACACGCTCAAGGAGCAGGCTGCGAAAATCAATACGCTTATGAAAAGCTTTTTTGCAGACCGCAAGCTCAATCTTGTTGATTTCAAGCTCGAGTTCGGCAGACATAAAGGCGAGATTCTTCTCGGCGACGAGATAAGTCCCGATACCTGCCGTTTCTGGGACCTGGATACAGGAGAAAAGATGGACAAGGACCGTTTCCGTTTTGATCTCGGAGGGGTGGAAGACGCCTATTCGGAGGTCGAAAAAAGGGTGCTTGACCTGCAATAGCTCGCGGTCATGAGCCGCTGGAACAGATGCTTGAAAGTATTGTAGAATATCTGCGGTTTGCAGATCCTGTTGCGATATATCTTTTCCTGTTTTTCATCTCTTTTCTGGAGAACGTTGTGCCGCCTGTTCCGGGCGATGTCCCCGTTGCGTTTATCGGCTACCTGACGTTCTCCAGTGATATCGATTTCGGTTGCTCGGTAACATTTGCATCTGCCGGGTCGACGCTGGGTTTCATGCTCATGTTTCTCCTGAGCCGGAAAGTCGGGCTCAAAATCTATGCCCGGGGAGAAAGCATGGTCAGGCACGGGCTGGTAAGAGCTGTTCACAGGATGTTTCCGCCCGACCTGATGGAAGCGGCTCGCCTGCGGTTTTCCTCGCACGGCTATTTTGCAGTTCTGATAAACAGGTTTCTTTTCGGTTCCCGTGCTATCATATCGGTAATGGCGGGTTTCATGCATCTCAATGTTGCCGGTGTTTTTGCTGCGGCTTTTGCAAGCTCACTTGTCTGGTATATGCTGTTGCTCAGTGGAGGATATTTCCTGGGTGAAAACTGGCAGGAGATCGGGGCATACATGGCATTGTACAGCACTCCTCTTTCTCTGGTTTTTTTTCTGATTGTGTTTGTTGCGCTCTTCAGATATGTGAGAGAACGGAGGAAAAGAGAGGGTGGATAGCTTGTTGGAATTTTATGCCTTTGCAGTTACCTTTACATTCTGCATTATAATACCATAACCATTCAAGAAGTACGGAACTACAAGTAATGGCAAAAGATATAAAGCCTTATCCTGAAGACAAAAAAGGAAAAACCGTTGCGCTGGAATCCATAGAGGAATTGAAGGAGATGGCCTGTCAGGTGCGGCGCGATGTCGTGCGCATGCTCACCAGGGCATCATCGGGACACACGGGTGGTTCACTGGGGATGGCCGATGTGTTTACCGCTTTGTATTTCAAAGTCATGCGTCATGATCCGCACGATTTCAGGGGAACTGCAGACCGGGATATGCTTTTTCTTTCCAACGGCCATATTGTTCCGGTATGGTACAGTGTACTTGCACGAAGCGGCTATTTTCAGCTTGAAGAGCTTTACTCGTTGCGCCAGATAAACAGCTATCTGCAGGGACATCCTGCTTCAGAGGCAGGGTTGCCGGGAATACACATGGCATCCGGTTCTCTCGGGCAAGGACTTTCTGCTGCAGTGGGTGCGGCTCTTGGAAAACGTCTGGACGGGTGTTCCGGGGATGTTTTCTGTCTTATGGGCGATGGTGAGTGTCAGGAAGGGCAAATATGGGAAGCTGCGATGAGTGCGGCGCATTACGGACTTGGTAATCTTGTCGGCATCGTTGATTACAACAACCAGCAAATTGACGGTGAGGTCAGTGACGTCATGAATATTGAGCCTTTTGCTGAAAAATGGCGCTCATTCGGCTGGGTGGTGTATCAGTGTGACGGCAATGATATAGAAGATATTGTCGCCGTGACGGAAAAGATCCTGTCGATAAAGGAGAGGACAAAGCCGTCGGTTATTCTCGCAGTTACGGTTATGGGTAAAGGGGTGCCGTTTTTCGAGGGAACAATGCCGGACAATACCAACTGGCATGGAAAGCCTCCTTCTCCCGAGCAGTGCGAACAGGCTCTTGAGGTACTCGGTGAAACGTCTTTCGGTGATTTTTAGCTGAAAGAGTGCAGATACAATCAGGCAGATACAAGGGGAAAAAACTGCAGCGTAGCACAACCGGTTCTATCCGTCCCTGCAGCAGCAGGGTAAAAAAATCTCTGTTCGATATACTTTCCGTGCGGATGGATCTTGCCGGAACAAGGATCCTTGATCTTTTTGCCGGTTTTGGTTCGCTTGGTTACGAGGCTTTGAGCCGGGGAGCTGCAGAGGTTTGTTTTGTCGACAGCAACGTCCGGTCTTTGAAATCATTGCGGCAGACGGCGGCTGAACTGGGGGTATCATCCCGGGTAAGAATTGTAAAGAAAGGTGTAGCCCGGTTTATTAAAACCGAAAAAAATGTCTATGATCTTGTCTTTTGTGATCCACCATACAACTGGCGGGACTACAGGGGCCTGATTCGGGAAATTTTCAGCAGCGGGCTGCTTGCGGAAAACGGTATGCTGCTTATTGAGCACAGCAACCGTTACGGTTTTGAAGATGTACCGCAGTATGCTTTTCATAAAGATTACGGAATGACGAGAGTTTCATTTTTTTCCTGAGCTGATCGTTTGAATAGACGATCGGTCAGACATACGCCGGAGGACACTGTATGAAGCAGCTTGCAATTTATCCTGGTACATTCGACCCGTTTACAAATGGCCATTTGGATGTTCTTGAGCGGGCGCTTACGATTTTTGAGCAGGTTATCGTTGTTATCGCGGATAACAGCAAGAAAAAGACACTTTTTTCCGTTAAAGAACGCTGTGACATGATCGAAACTATTACGGAATCTTTTGCTGGAATCCGGGTTGAAGTGCTGCATGGTGGTCTTCTGGCGGAATATGCTCGCACCGCCGGCGCTACAGCCATAATCCGCGGTGTACGTCAGGTGAAGGATTTTGAGTATGAATTTCAAATGTCGCTTCTAAACAGGCATCTGAATCCCGAAGTAACCACTGTTTTTCTTATGCCCAATGTTAAATATACCTATGTGGCATCATCGATCATCAGGGAAGTTGCCCTGCTCGGCGGAGATGTCAGTAAATTTGTCCATCCCTATGTTCTGGAGATGTTGAAGAAGAAGTTTGAAGAGCAGAAAGCTCAATAAATGCTAATGTAAAACACTGAAACGTCATGAGTACAAACAAGAGTCCCGGAGAAAAATACCTTACCAGGCGGGTCCTCAGCATGCAGGAGTCGCAAACCATGAAAATAACAGGGCTTGCAAAACAAATGAAAGCCGAGGGCAAGGACATTGTCAGCCTGTCGGCCGGTGAGCCTGATTTTCCTACTCCTGACTTTGTCGCAGAGGCGGGTATCGATGCTATCAGGAAGGGATTTACCCGTTATACGGCCAATGCCGGTATCCCCGAACTCAAAAAAGCTGTTGTTGAAAAGTTCAAACGGGATAACGATCTCGAGTTTACACCGGACCAGATTATTATCAGCAACGGGGGGAAACAGACCCTGGCAAATACTCTTCTTGCATTATGTGAGGAGGGTGATGAGGTTGTCATTCCCGCTCCTTTCTGGGTAAGTTTTCCTGAGATGGTCCGGCTTTCCGGAGCTGAGCCGATTATTGTTCCGACAACGCTCGAATCCGGCTACAAAATGAGGCCGGAACAGCTCGAGGCTGCGATTACCGAAAGAACGAAAGTGCTTATTCTGAACTCGCCGTCCAATCCGTCAGGTGCTGTCTATTCTGAAAACGAGGTCAAAGAACTGATGAGGGTTCTTGAAGAGCGTGAGATTTTTGTTGTTTCCGATGAGATGTACGACCAGATCGTCTATGGCGATGCCAGGCCATTTTCACCGGCAAGGATCCCAGAAATGCGTGATCGGGTTATTGTCAGCAACGGGGTGTCAAAGACCTATGCGATGACAGGCTGGCGTATCGGTTTTCTTGCAGGTCCTAAATGGCTGATCGGTGCTTGCGGGAAAATACAGTCCCAGACCACATCCAATGCCAACTCCATTGCCCAGATGGCTGCGGTTGCAGCTCTTACCGGTGATCAGCAGATTATCGAGGAGCGCAGAGAGGAGTTTGCAAAACGCCGGGACTATATGTACAAGGCGCTCAATGAAATTCCCGGTATAAACACGACGTTGCCTGATGGTGCATTCTACATTTTCCCGTCCATCAGCGGTTTGCTGGGAAAAACATATAACGGCAAAGAGATGAAAAGCTCGACGGATATTGCCGAGTATCTTCTTGTAGATCATTATGTCGCTACAGTGCCGGGTGAAGCTTTCGGTGCCCCTGAAAATCTCAGGTTATCCTATGCCGCTTCAATCAGTGAGCTGGAAGAGGCTGTAGGGAGGATCGGGAAAGCGTTTTCCTGATGGTTTCCCGAAAGACAGAAATAAAATAATAGAACTGCCCCTTATGTTAACAGTCCGTCGAAGCAGAGCCTACACCAAGTGGTTCGGTTGGTATTCCCGACGGCAATTCAGGAAACATTTTCATGCGGTAAGGGTTTCGGTTCACCCGGAAGCCCTTGCCATGGAGCTTCGGTATCCTGTGATCTTCTACTGCAACCACGCTTACTGGTGGGACGGGTTCTGGTCACAGTTGTGCACTGAAGAGTATTTCAGACAGAATCTCTATATCATCATCGAATACCGGCAACTTGTCAAGCATCGTTTTTTTACCCGCCTTGGCGCTTTTTCCATCGACCGTTCCCAACCCAGAAGTGCAGTTCGAACTCTCGATTATGCAGCTGCGTGTCTCACGGAGAAAAGCAGTGAACAGAATGCTTTATGGGTGTTTCCCCAGGGAGTGATCGAGCATGTGGACAAACGGCCTGTCAGATTTTTCAACGGAACAGCTTCCATAGTTTCACGTGTGCTCCGGCGAGCCAAAGGAATATATCTGGTTTCAGTTGTCAGCCGGATTGAATATCTTGATGAACAGAGGCCCGATCTGTTCCTGTCATTCAGGGTGCCCGAACGTATCGGCGACGCCGGTTTTTCCGGTCATAAGGCGCTGACAAGCCATATGCAGGATCAAACCGTCGAGCATCTTGCGTGGTTGAAGGAAAAAATAGTGTTACGCGACCTGGCTGATTTTCATACTGTTGTCAGGGGTACCGAGTCTATAAACAAGAGGGTTGAGAGATTAAGGGGAGTTTTCGGGATGAGAAGGGGAGAGAAGAATAATGGATAATGACTGAGGAACAGTGACTGCTGGAATTGAGCAGTCAAGCTATTGAGCTGTATTAATGTGGGATGTGGGGAGGCACAGCCCGGTTAAACGATGTATCGCCATGAGTAATGTTATATGCAGTTGTACATTAGGTGAAAATGCCAAGGTGCGGTTGCAGCTTTTGCGGATGCTGCACCGGGAAATGGAGCAGCTTTACGGTGACAATGGAGAGAGTACAAACATATGTGAAGTTGAACTGAAATGCAGTCACCGGGAATTTTATGAGAATTCTACAGGCGAAGCTCCGGAAATTGGAAAAGCTGTTATAGTCGAGGCCGACGGTGGTTATGATTACGGGATTGTGTACTCCGCAGGGCTCATAGCAGCCAAAAAGATGAAGTTGAAAGGGCTCGATGAAAAAGCGGAGGGGCTGGGGACAATACTGCGGTTCGCTAATGAAAGTGATGTCGAGGAACTCCGTGCGGTGCGGGAGAGGGAACCGAAGATTCGTGAAACATGCTTCGTGAAGATTAAGGAGCATAGACTGGATATGAAGCTGGTCGATGTGGAACTGCGTCTGGATCAGCAGAAGGTAACGGTGTTTTATACGGCAACACACAGGGTGGATTTTCGGGCTCTTGTAAGGGACCTCGCCAGTGAATTCAAGGCGAGGATACAGATGGTCCAGATTACAACCAGGGAGGAGGCCAGGAGAGCAAACAGTTTCGGCGCATGTGGCTGTGTCTTATGCTGCTCCAGCTGGATACAGAAAATTCATGCCAACCCTTTTGCTGAAAAACAGCACGCATCTGAGTATTCTCATGGAGAGAATCATTCCTATAATGTTATCGGTCAGTGCAACCGCCTGAAGTGTTGTCTGGGTTATTCGAAGCACGAAAAGTGTTCGAAAAACTCCCGGCAGGATACCTACCCTCCAATCGGCAGCAAAGTAGCCACTGCAGATGGCACGGCGATCATTGAAAGCATAGACCCCGTCAGAAAAGAGCTGTGTCTTCGCTATCCGGCGGATGGAAAAGAAGTCAACCTGTCGCTACAGGAGTTTAAAGCGATGTTTGTCAAGAAGTGAGCCCCGAACTTAAGTTATATTTTCCTTTCGCATGAACAGCAACTTTTCAAGAACTCTCGTTACAACAGCTCTTCCGTATGCAAATGGCCCCGTGCATCTCGGGCATCTTGCCGGTGTTTATCTTCCGGCTGATATTTATGTGCGTTTCAAGCGAATGAAGGGTGAAAACATCATTCATGTCGGCGGGTCGGACGAACATGGGGTTCCCATTACCATCACTGCCGACAGGGAAGGCATTACGCCACGGGATGTGGTTGACCGGTACCATCGTCAGAATATGGATGCATTTGAGCGGTGCGGCATATCATTCGATTATTACGGCAGAACGTCTTCAAAGGTTCATTTCGATACGGCACAGGAGTTTTTTCGTGATATAAATGGCAAGGGTATCTTCGTCAAGAAAAAAGAGAGCCACTTTTTCGATCCTGAAACAAAGAGGTTTCTTTCAGACCGGTATGTGACAGGAACATGTCCGGTGTGCAATTACCCTGAGGCTAACGGCGACCAGTGTGAGGCGTGCGGTACCCATCTTAGTCCTCGTGAACTCATAAACCCGAAGAGTAAACTTTCGGATGAGTCTCCTGAGCTGCGTGAAACGCTTCACTGGTACTTTCCGCTCGGCAGATTTCAGGATCGGCTGGAGAACTATGTCGACAGTCATGTCGGGGACTGGCGCGCAAACGTTCTGAACTACACCGGGACGTGGCTGAAACAGGGGTTGAACGACCGTGCTATTACAAGAGATCTGCACTGGGGTATTCCTGTTCCGGTTGAAGGTGACGAAGCGAAGGGCAAGGTGCTCTATGTCTGGTTTGATGCAGTTCTCGGGTACATATCCTTCACCCGGGAGTGGGCGGAAAAACAGGGTGCGCCTGATCTCTGGCGTGAATACTGGCAAAGTTCCGATTGCCGTATTGTTAATTTTATCGGCAAGGATAATGTTGTTTTTCATACCCTTATGTTTCCCGCTATTCTTATGGCGTGGAATGAAGGGAGAACGAGTGGCATATATTCGCTTGCCGATAATGTTCCGGCATCCGAATTTATGAATTTCGAGGGACGCAAATTCTCAAAATCCAGAAACTACGCAGTATACCTGGGTGAATTTCTGGACAAGTTTCCCGCGGATACTCTGCGTTATTCTATTGCGATGAATTATCCTGAGAACAAGGACAGTGATTTCAGTTGGTTTGATTTTCAGAACAGGACAAACGGGGAGCTTGCCGATACCCTCGGTAATTTCATAAAGCGTTCTGTTGATTTTACCAATGCAAAATTCGAAGGGGAGATACCTTACGAGTGTACGGAAGAGGACTGGGCGGCTCCGGGTATTGACTGGACTGCAAGTTTTGAAAAACTCGATCAGGCATACGAGCAGTTTCATTTCAGGGAGGCTGCGGCGCTCACCATGCAGATCGCCCGTTCCGCAAACCGTTTTCTTACGGAGTCAGAGCCCTGGAAGGTGCTGAAAACCGACAGGCAGGCTGCTGCGCGAGCCGTGGCACTTTCGGTCAACCTTTGTTATACGCTGGCGCTTGCCTGGTATCCGGTTATTCCCCATACCTCGAACAGAATTTACGCCATGCTTGGTTTTGAGGAGTCTCTTGATGATGCAATAAAGAATGGAACGGTTAGCTGGAATATGGCCAGATTCCCGCAATTGCATAAAGGCCATAAACTGTGCAGGAAATCCGAGATTCTGTTTGCAAAGATTGAAGACGGGGATATTGCTCCTGAACTCGAAAAGATCGAACGCCTGCTTGAAGAGGTCAAGAGAAAAGAGGAGGAGGAAGCGAATGAGGAAACAGAGGTCAGGCCTGAGATCAGTTTCGATGATTTTCTCAAAGTCGATCTGCGTGTGGCCACCGTTATTGCATGTGAGAAGGTCAAAAAAACGGACAAACTTCTCAAACTGCGTCTGAAAGTCGGATCCGAAAGCCGCCAGGTGCTTGCGGGTATTGCGCAATCATATTCGCCCGATTCAATCATAGGCAAAAATGTTATACTGGTGGCGAATCTTGCTGAAAGAAAGATCAGGGGCGAACTTTCACAGGGAATGATTCTTGCTGTCGAAGGGAACGACGGCATGCTTAATCTTGTTGAAGTGAGCGGATCAGGGGTAAATGGAAAAAATGTTCAATAATATTTTGCCTGAACTTGTATTTTTAGTACATTCAAGCACTACAACATCGTGGGGTGGAGCAATTGGTAGCTCGTCGGGCTCATAACCCGAAGGTTGCAGGTTCAAGTCCTGTCCCCACCACAAAACATAGGGCCGCGCCAGGTTGCGCGGCTTTTTTATTGGTCAAACTGCCTGTTTCGACTCCTCGATGTGCGTTGAGGTAATGTGGTTGGAAAAAGTATTAAATGGTTAATTGGAAGAAAAATTGTATATATATTCAGCAAGTTTTGTTGATTTCCGAATTATGCATTAGTTTTTTTCAATCATATGCGATAGGCCGAAGCGCAATCATAACAGGTTTAATGACCGTATGATATCATGTAAGATCAGTAGTTAATATTTCTACATCCCCCATGTTCTACTACCTGGTATCGGCTTGGCTGGTGTATGCCTCGCTTATGCTTTTGCATAATTTGTTTACACCGGGCAGGAAAGCAAAAATATATCTCGCACTTGACATTATTGCTATAATTGTTTCACTGGCCATTATTTTTTCAGGTCTTGTGTGATACAATATGGTTTTTCCTTTATGTGAGGCATAGCATGTTCGCTCGGGGGCGATGGCCTTTCCCTGCTGAAGCATATAAAACGATTGTCATTTCATGTTGAAGCGCCATATTCTGCCGGTTGTTTTATGTATACTTTTCGTTGATCTTCTTGCCCCCCTGTTTGCACTACGCGCTGCCGATTTCCTTTACGGTGTCGATGTGCTTGAACGTTCAGGTTTCAGGAGCCTTGAAAACAAAAAGGTGGGTCTGATAACCAATACTGCAGGGGTGGGTGTTTCCGGAGAGCCTGGATACATGATGTTGCTGCGGAATCGTATCGAGCTCAGGTTTCTGATGTCGCCCGAGCACGGTTTCAGTGCCAGTGCCGGGGCCGGGAAGATAGTAAAGGACAGCTTGCTTACAGACGATCTGAAAATTTATTCACTGTACGGTTCCCGCAAAAAGCCCGGGAAGAAGCTGCTTGAGACTGTCGACGTTCTCCTTTTTGATCTTCAGGATATCGGGGCTCGCTGTTACACCTATATTTCAACCATGCGCTATGCCATGGAGGCCTGCAATGAGGCAGGTGTCTCTTTCATGGTTCTCGATCGTCCGAACCCCCTGGCCCCTGTGCCTGCCGACGGTTTTATGCTTGATCCTGACTATATGTCCTTTGTCGGCATGGTTCCTGTTCCGTTTATTCATGCAATGACAACAGGAGAGATCGCCCGTTTTCTCAAGGAGCGGTATTATCCGGGTCTCGACCTGGAGGTTGTCAGGATGAAGGGGTACAGCCCTCACCGCTTTCCTGACGAATATTCCACAGCACGATTTACCCCTCCGTCTCCGAATATTCGTGATCTTGAAACCGTACTTGTTTATCCGGCAACTGTTTTTCTCGAGGCGACAAACGTCAGTGAAGGACGGGGAACAGCACTTCCGTTCAAGCAGTTCGGCGCTCCGTTCATCAATGCAGGTTTTCTGAAAAAAGAGCTTGATGCTTTCAGGCTGCCCGGCGTTTCGTTTAAGGCGGTGCGGTTTATCCCCTCGTCGAGCAAGTTTAAAGGATTGCAATGCAGCGGAGTTCAGTTGACCGTTACGGATCGCGTTGTTTTCGAGCCGTTCAGAACCGGCGTGGCTATTATGCTTGTTTTGCAGAAGCTGTATCCGGAACTTTTTGACCTGAACACCAGAGGCGAATTTTTCGACAAGCTTGCAGGGAGCCCGCTTTTCCGGAAAATGGTGCTGTCCGGGCGTTCGCTCGAAGAAATACTTGCCGCATCAAGGCTTCAGGTGCATGCTTTTGAGCAGAGTAATCCCGGAAGATTCATGTATGACTGAGTCAGTTGTGAAACGGTCTTGTAAGTAGCGCACCGACACGCTGCTTTTCCGGTGAACTTTCATTCTGAAGACCAAGCTCCATGTCCCTGATCCCCTCTTTTAGTTTAAAGCTCCCGAACAATCTGTCCCAGAAAGAAAGCATGCTTCCGTAGTTGGAATCATGTTCTGCCCTGATAACGGAGTGGTGGATCCGGTGCATCAGAGGTGATGGGATGATCGTGCGTAAAGACCTGTCTGCCGAAGAAGGAATCGAAACATTGCTGTGGTGAAATGCGATCACAGGAGTCATCAGCATCGAGTAAAGTAAAAGATCCTCAATCCCTGCACCGATAAGGACGAAAACGGGAAGTCGCAGCAGCTCGGATAATGCTATTTCAACATAATGAAACCGCCAGGCTGTCGTGACGTCCATCGAAGGATCACTGTGATGGATGGAGTGGAACCGCCACAGGAAATCTACCTCATGGTTGAGCCGGTGCCAGACGTACATCCAGAGATCGACAAGGAGAATAATCAGTATGGTTTCAAGAATGAACGGCAGTTTCAACAATCCGACACCGGGCCATACTGCCTTTGATTTCTCCAGAACCATGGCCATGATCGGTCCGGCAGGGAGCAGGATGAGGAGATTGATGCCTGCGATAGAGAGGTTTTTTGTGGCATGTTTTCCCCGGGCTGCCCTGCCGCTGAAAAACGGGATGACTCCCTCAAGAAGCCATAGTAAAAGGCCTCCGGCAACGGTGGTTATGTAGGAGAGAGCCTGAAGATCGTTCATGCGGTGAGAAATGTTATTGCCTGAATCAGGCGTGTCAAGTTATCCCGACGAGTCGGGAAACGGCAAAATATGTTTAAGCAGGTTTTCCGCCAAATGGTTCCTTGAGGGTGCTGTAGCGTAAGGGTGACTGGGGAGGGCAGGTGTATTGCGGGGGATTATTTTTCTGTTTTTGATTCGGGGATGGGCGTTGAAGGGGCTTTTTTGGGGCGCCCTCTTTTTTTCTGGGTTTTTGCCTGTTTCGGGTG
>JAKSCY010000548.1 GCA_022360355.1 Chlorobiales bacterium | reverse complement strand
TTTCATGCCCGGCATGTCTGCATCGATGTAGATAGCCTCTTCATCCTCACTTACATCGACTTTGAACGACGGTGCCACCATAGACGAAACAAAGGGCGACACTGTTTCATTAAAGACATTTTCAAACATTTTCAGAGGATCGCGACCGTATAACTTGATTGCCATAATAACTCCTCCGCTACAGTATTTACGTTGAAACAGAAAACCACGGTAACACAACAATAATACGCAACATACGCAAAATACAGTAACAATGAGAAAAGAGGAAAAATTCCAGCTCCGGCCACCTCGTGTGACTATGCCTGTTTTTTCCCCCCTCCCTTCTTTTTAGCGGTCTTCAACACCGTGCCGATCCCGAAAATATCGGCGATATTCGCTTTGGGATCGACAACAGGCCTTATCATCGGGCCTGCACAGGTCAATACCGTCGTCACACCCGGACCGTGGCCGGCAACCAGAGAATCACTGTGAACAACGACACCGATGGAAATCGCACCCTGACGATATGCCCTGCCGTAACGATTGTCATGGTCCAAAAGGGCAACGAAGTCGCCGAACCGCATCCTGTCAAGCCCGTATTCCCTGACGGTCTGCTCATCACTCGTCATGATATCGTAATCGCCCTTTGCAACATGTGAAGCGCCAACACCCGACCCCATACAGGCGGCAGGAACAACAGTTGTGACAGGCACCTCAAGTGTGTTATCACCAACCTGCCTGATCTTCATCTTTTTCAGCAACTCGGGCGAAAGGTTAAATGGTACAATTTCAGGGTAGTCAATGAGTTTCAGCCCCTGCCCCTTTGCATGAATCACGATAGTGTCGCTGTAGGAAAGCTGTTCCTTGACCTTGCGTGAAAAATCGACAATCACATGCTCCGACCCGCCGTGGTGACCGAGTACGACACCTTTTTCCCCTTTGGCATCACCGGAAATAATTGTTGCTGTATTTCCTACGCAGGAGTAGATCTGCACGGAATTGTTCGGGTGATCGAACGGCTTGTGTGTGTCGGCGGTACAGCTCACCCCGGGCTCGACATGATCCCCGGCCAGGCCGAATGCACTGTCACCTGCCTGAACATTCAGGGTAATCCCCCCTATAGAAGGGAGCAGAAAAGGTTCTCCACGGTGATCAACGCTCCAGCTTGCCCTTGACTTTGGGGGACCCGGCTGGCACTGCAGTAAAAACTCTACAAGATCTTTTTCGTTTGTTCTCAACATACGGCACTAATTTTAAGTCAAAATTTTACAATTCTCTGCCCCTCACCCAACCTCCGGCCACAGCCACAAAAGCGCAACACCTCCGACGAGGGAAAACCCGAAAAGCACGACAATACGGGAAAAGAGCCTGCGATCGCCCAATACTGCAACAGCACCTGCTTTAAACAGGATGTTCGACATCGCACCAAGCATCATCATGCGCCAGCCGGTATCTATTTCAACCCGTTCCGCCTCGATCAACCTTGCGGTTGAAAGCGTTATGGCATCCATATCCGTCAAACCCGATATAATGGCGACAACGTAGAGCCCGTCATCACCAAAATATTCCTTTGCCGCAGCAACAGCAACCAGAACAAAAGCATACAATGCTCCGAAAGCAACCGCAGCCCCCAGCGCCGACGGGTCTTCTGTTTCAGGCAGCTCTTCCCGGTCGTCCCTGGCGAAAAACCAGGCAATCGCAGCAATAATCGACATATAGATGCACATAACCATAAACTGGGGCAGCACAAAAGGCAGAATTCCAGGAGCAACGACAGCAATTTCAAATGCAACACGAACAAAAACAATCGTCGAAGCAATCATGATTACCATCGCAGCCAGAGCAGATGTACCTTGGCCTTTTTTTGACCTGCTTGCATAGCTTATTGTTGTAGCAGTACTTGAAATAAGGCCTCCGAGTATTCCTCCAAGCAGTGAGCCGGTTTTTGCACCCATAGATCTGGCCACAAGATAGCTGCCGACGCTGATACCGACAATAAGCACAACCATGAGCCATATATGCGAAGGGTTCAAAACCCCGTACGGCCCGAAGTTTTTATCAGGCAGAACAGGAAAAACAACCATGGCTATGAGCACGAGCCGGAATATCGCCTGTATGTCAGCTTTTCCAATACGTTCCACGAACCCGTGCAGAGGCTTTTTCCACTGGAGAAGCACTGCCACCCCGCCACCTGTTGCTATAGCAGGCAAAATGTGGTCCATGGCAAGCATAGCTCCCACAGCAAACATGAGCAATGCTGCTATGCCTGTTGTCGGACCTGCATGAGGTTGCTCGGAAACCGGGAGGTTCACGTTCATCATAACTCTCATCATGACCATCATCGCACCTACCACAAGAATTCCCCCTAACAGAACTCCTCCCCCGTACCGCTCTGCCAGAATCGCGCAGACAGTACCGAAAACGGTTATCATCGGATAGGTCCGGATTCCCGCTCCTTCCGATTTGGACCATTCCCGCTGAAGCCCAACCAGAAGCCCGAGTCCCAACGAAATACCAAGTATCTGCCAGACTGCCAGGTTCATACTTTAATGCTTTCGATTGACCATTTTCCCACTGTCAATAATCCTGAACCGATAACACAACAGTATCAGGAAAAAACCTCTTTGTAAATGTAACCACAATCAAACTCACTTTAAAAAACCATAAAACACAACCCTATAGCGTATTTTTCTTCAAAAAAAGGCATTTCCCCTACTGTTTTTTTGCGATTTGAACATTTTACGTTTAAATTGTTGGATGCCTACCATAGAGATTGTTGAAAACCGGATTCATCCTCCCATAGCAAGACTGTCCTGCGGTCAGCTTCTGAAAAGAAGTGCTTTTGTTCGGTTTCTGACCAAGGGAAAAAACATGCATGTGAACCTGCGCAAGATATTCACTGAACTGAATAAATTACAGAGGATAGAGTATGATGGATAGTAAAAAACTGATTTCTGAAACATGGAACCGGTTTTCAAAAACAATGCGAACAAAAAAACACGCTGGACTGATTGCTGCCATTGCAGTAAGCGCAGCAGTTATCACCTCCGGCTTTTTCCTGCCGAATGTCTCTTCACTATTCAAAAGCTATGACGATGAGCTTGGTATTACAGCAGAATCGGAACTGGCCGAAATAGAGGACGGGAGTTCGAAGTTCTCGAACTCGATTATAGAGGAAACCATCCGGAAAGGGCAATCTCTTTACAGTATTTTTATCGATGCAGGGCTTACTCCAAACAACATTCACGAAATTACGGAACAGCTCAAGGGAAGCTTCTCGATCAGAAATTTCCGCCCAGGGAAATCATACCTTATCGAAAAAGATCCCTCGGGCAGCTTTCTTTGCTTTACCTACCAACAATCTCCCTCAATGATTCTGCATGTCCAGAAAGATCCTGAAGCTGGTACATTCAATATCTGGCAGGAAACATTTGAATCCCAGAACAGGGTTTCCGCTCTTACCGGAACAATCTCCTCGACTCTTTCTGCTGAACTCCAGCAAAAGAAACGCTACGCGCTGATATCCCAGTTACAAAAACTCTTCGCGTATAAAATCAATTTCAAACGTGATATCCAGCCGGGAACAGCCTATAATATTCTGTTTGAAGAACAATGGGTAGGAGATGAATTTGTCAGTGTCGGAAAAATCCTCGCTGCCGAGATATTTACCGGAAACACTCCCTCGACAGCGTACCGTTTTACGGATTCAAAAGGAAATACCGCCTACTATGACGCAAAAGGCAAGTCGCTCAAGACCTCTTTCTTCGTCAGCCCTTGCAACTATTCCAGGATTTCAAGCCGTTTCGGATACAGAACACACCCGATCCTTAGAAAGCGTCATTTTCACGGAGGAGTTGATTTTGCCGCTCCAACGGGCACTCCGGTTTATGCCGTGGCTGATGGAAAAGTCATGTTCCGCGGCAGAAAAGGTGCTGCAGGCAACATGATAACCATAGCACATGCAAACGGTTACCACACCAAATATCTTCACTTGAGTCGCTTCAGTGCAAACGCAAGGCGAGGAAGCAGGATTAAACAGGGTCAGGTTATAGGATACGTGGGCTCTACAGGTCGCTCCACAGGTCCGCATCTGGATTTCAGGGTTCTTCACAACGGAAAGCCAAAAAATCCTCTTGTCGCCTTGAAATCAGCCTATGAAACCAAAGGAATATCAAAAGCTGAAATGGATAATTTTCTTGCACAGATATCGGTTTTCCGCTCACAACTCGAATACGGGGACGTTTTTGTAGCAGGGCTTTCAAAAACTGCACCTGAAAACCCCACTGTCCTAAACTGATTCCGATCTTGATCTTACAGAAAAAAGGCAGCATTTTCGTGCTGCCTTTTTTCATTGTAGCGCTGCAGATGCAACGTTACACTCTGCGAATTCGTTATATTGCTTATATAAAAAAAGGAAAAAAAGGATAGCTCGCATGTTTCATTTTATCATTCTGCTCTGTCTGCTGTTGAGTTTTCAGGTCACTGCCCTTGCAGAACAACAACCGCCTAAAACTGTTGGCTTCAAGGTTGTAACTGTTGTCAGAGGTCTCAACTATCCGTGGTCGTTGGCGTTCCTCCCTGACAGCAGCTTTCTCGTCACCGAGAGAGGTGGTAGGATGCTTCTCTTCAAAAATGATGGTGTCACGAGGGTCGTCCGGGGTCTTCCCCAAATTACAGCCAAGGTTCAGGGCGGTCTTCTTGACGTGATCCCCGACCCTGATTTCTCGACAAACCGGACAATCTACTTTTCCTATGTGGCAGGAAGATTTGGCGGAACAGGAACCGAAGTGACCAGAGCGGTTCTTGACGGCACAACGCTCAAAAACATGAAAGTAATTTTCCGGGCGGAACCTAAGACCAAGAAACCCAAGCATTTCGGATCACGCCTGCTGATCGCTCCGGACGGAAAGCTTTTTATAACACTTGGCGACCGGGGCAACAAGGATTGGCATTCAGACTCCGGGAAAAAACATGTAGCCCAGGATCTCTCGAACCACCTCGGTACAATCATTCGCATCAACAGAGACGGCTCCATTCCAAAAGACAATCCTTTTGTTGGCAGGAAAGGATACAAGCCTGAAATTTATACTTACGGCAACCGCAATGTCCAAGGTATCGCCAGGCACCCGGAAACAGGCGCCATCTGGTTCCATGAACATGGTCCAAAAGGTGGAGACGAACTCGGCATTCTCAAGGCCGGAGCAAATTACGGCTGGCCAATTGTCACGTACGGTATTGATTACAATGGAGACATCATCTCCTATAAAACTTCCGCCCCGGGCATTGAGCAACCCTTGATCCAATGGACGCCCTCCATCGCCCCCTCCGGGATGACCATTTACGACGGCAGCGCGTTCCCTGAATGGAAAAACAATATCTTTATCGGTGCGCTCGTTCAGAGACACCTCAGACGGGTCATCCTTCAGGGAAACCGGGTTGTCGGCGAGGAAATTCTACTCAAAAGCCTTAGAGAACGTATTCGCGATGTCCGTACAGGACCTGACGGCTACCTTTATGTGTTGACAGACAGTCAGAATGGCAGACTGCTCCGTCTGGAACCCCTTTCCAGCCCCTGACCACACCTCGCATACGCAAAAAACTGCAGGAGCACATAAAATGAGACCAACCTCCTGCTCATTCTGACACAACTGTTGCGATTACGACACACAGCTCACGTTGTACCATCCTGAATCAAGTTCCCGAAAATTCACGGAAAACTATCGCAAGCTCAAAAATAACAACAGGTTACAGAAAAATATCTTCTGCTGACTCTATTGTGGCATGACTTTTGGCTCTACAGAGTCAGAGTTACAATCAGTTATACCTTATTTCACAGCAAAAAAGGAGACAATCATGAACATGCTCAAATCGATGCTTTTAAGTTCTGCAATCTTGGCGGCAATTGCCTTGCCAATGAATGGAAGTGTTGCACTGGCCGCTAAAAACGCCTCTACAAGCGGTGAAGCAAAAGTATCGGCAACCCTGCCGGAGTTCATTATCCTTCACTACTATTCAACTCTCGAACTGAATTTCGATAAACCGTCCTCGGAAACAATCGATGAGGGAGATAATACCATGAATGTTGCATGGTCGGGTATTGTGAATGGCAACGATGAACTTAACCCTAAAAATCTCCGGGATGCAAAGACCGCACTTGACAACGATCTGGTCAGGATTGCCCTTCCAAACGTTTGGGCGGTAAGAGGATTCACACCGAATGGTAAAGCACAGGTAAGCATAGAAGTACCAAAAAGCGGTGAGAACCTGAAAAGGGGCACATCTGTCATTAATATGTCGAACGTAAAGGTAACCAACGGGAAAAGATCAGGAAAATCCATCAAGGTTGACCTCAAGGGTGTTGCCAAAAACCGTGCAACTACAGGGGGAGTCGCCATGGACCTCGACTTCATCAAAACGACCCGTTCAGGTAAGCATACCGGTGGTCTGTACAAGATTACAGCAAAAACCATCTGAAGATTTCACACCATGCTCCGAAAAAAAGGCTCCAAACATGGAGCCTTTTCTCCCTTAGGGCATCTCAATTTATTGTCATGAGCGGTTCAAGTGCAAGGCGAACGGAGCGCAGAAACCGGAGTGTACATAGAGTACATGAGGATTTCGAGCACCGCTCAACGACGCAATTGAACTGCGGAATAAATAAATTGAGGTGCCCTTTAATCATCAACGTTTCTTCGCAAACTTTTGAGTCGACCCCTCCAGGCCTTGTTTTCAAGCCGCACTTCTCTTGAAATGCCGGTGGGACGCGTTGCCTTTCTTGTTTTCCGAACCATCATCGCTCCCTGAACAATCGCTTCCAGGCGGTCGAGAGCCTCCTGCCGGTTTTTCTCCCGGGAACGGTGCTGCCGGGCCTTGATAATGATAACTCCATCCTTCGTAATTCGCCTGTCACGAAGCGCGAGAAGCCTTGCCTTGCAGACGTCCGGCAAAGAAGATGCATGAATATCGAAACGCAGATGAATCGCTGTGGACACCTTGTTGACCTTCTGCCCTCCGGCTCCTTGTGACCTTACAGCCTGTATGTCAATCTCCGAATCTTCGATCGTTATTGTATCGGTAACTCTCATTGCTCCGGTTTCTCCTCTGTCCAGCAAATGTCAGGCCTTGCCTGTATATCGCTCCAGTCTGTAAAAAGTATGCTCTCAATACCGGCTTTTCGACAGGCCAGACAGTTCTCAGGTTTATCATCGATCAACAGGAGTTCATCCGGCTTGCTACCCGACGTTTGCATAACATGGATAAAAGCCTCAGGGGAGTTTTTCAGAAAACCGTGCTCGTAGGAAAGATAGAACTGCTCCATAGTCCGCAAAACAGGAAACCCGTTCAAAAGGGCAGTAAAATGCAGAGGATCGGTATCGCTCATGATCCATACACGATGACGCTCCTTCAACCTGGCTATCCCTTCCGTGGCCCCTGATTTCAGTGAAAAAATGTTCTGCCACGCTTCCTTAAGCTTTCGAAAAGAAATATTGCGGACCAGTGGATCACATGCCATTTGTTCAAGAAAACCGACAATGGAAATGGCACCCCTGTCAAACTCGTCTTTAAAATTCCCGGCACAAAATTTCTCAAAAACTGCCTGTTCATCCCCGGACACGGCTGTCACCGCCGAGCAGAAAACCCCAAAATCCACATTCACAATGACATTACCTATATCGAGTAATATGACCTTGTCTGGATTGGTGAACATCTCCCAAAGTGCTTTACAATTGAAGTCAAACCGGATATATTCAAAAAGTGCTTTTCTTACCTTGCCTTTGTTTTTTTCTTTTCAACCCGAAACACAACTGACCATGAACATTGAGGAACTGCTTAACCTGGGTGCATCGGTTATCCGCAGCAGCAGCGATGATGCAACAACATCTCTTGATCCAGATCAGCTTTCGTCAGCTCTGGGCAATCTTTTTGGAGGAACAGGCGGAAAGCTTGATTTTGGAACGCTGCTTGGCAAAATGAAGGAATCCGGGCTTGATGATATTGTCGCATCATGGCTTGGAAACGGCAAAAACGCATCAATTTCAGGCGAAACCATCAAGAACCTTCTCGGCTCCGATAAAGTAGCCGATTTTGCATCTATGCTCGGGCTGAGTGAAAGCAGCGCTGAAGCCGCCATTGCCGACGCCCTGCCCGAAATGGTCGATAAAGCAAGCCCGGAGGGGTCCCTGCTGGAGAATATCATTGACAATGCCGGAGGCCTTGATGGATTACTCGGTATTGCCAGGAAATTCTTCTCATAAAAGCAGCAACCGTTTCCCTACTTCATCCCCCATAACTTTATCTTGCGGTCATCACTGCCGCTGACGATTATTTTGCCGTCAGGCGAAATATCCACGGACTGAACTTCAAGCACATGACCCCGATAAGTATGTAGAAGCTTCCCAGTCTCGACATCCCAGAGACGTACCGACTCGTCATTGGCTACACTTGCAGCTTTTTTGCCGTCAGGGCTGAAACAGACGCTGCGGACACCATCCTCGTGTCCCTCCATGATATGCTTGATTTCTCCTGTCCCGGCGTCGAGTATCTTGACAGCCGCATCCCTGCCGCACAGAATGATCAGTGAATCATCCGGACTGAAACTGACGGAATAGGAGTGCCTGTCGCGCGTTTTGTAACTCGCTGTGTTTTTTCCGCTTTCGACATCCCAGAGCAGAACCACCGGCTCTTCACCGCAGCTGATGAGCTTTTTCCCGTCGTGGCTGAAAGCAACGCACTCGATATAGGAGGTGTGGCCGGTCAATGTTTTCAGCTCTTTTCCCGACTCGACGTCCCAGAGCTTGATCGTCGTATCGCGCGAACAGCTTGCGATTGTCTTGCCGTCAGGGCTGAATGCAACCATACGCACCTCGGTATCGTGCCCCTTGCACTCATGAAGGCACGCTCCGGTTTCAACGTCCCAGATTCGCACAGTACTGTCAATGCTGCCGCTGGCGACTTTGTCCCCGTTGGGACTGTAATCAACGCACTTGACCCAGGTTGTATGCCCTGACATCGTATGCAACGCCTGACCGGTTTCCACATCCCACAGCATGACCTTTTCATCAAAACTGCCGCTTACCAGTTTCTTGCCGTCGGGACTGAACCGGACACCGAGAACCCTGTCTTCGTGTCCTTCAAGCGTCTTGATCAACGCTTCGTCCTCCCTGACCTGGGGAAGCTTCAGTTCCTCTTCCTTTTTTCCGAACAATTTTGATAATAAACCCATGACACAGTTGAGGTTTAAAGTGGTTTACAATTGAATCAGCTCTGAATAGTAAGGTCTAAAAATAAAAAAAATGCTGGATTGTTTGAGGGATAGTGTCTATTCAGCAAGATTTTTGGTTTTGCACACAAACTGCTAGCTCCGCGAGGAACAATTAAATATGATTACAGGGCATTGCCAAAGCTGATATTTGATTATGGCTCAGGTCTTCTCTTTTTTGAGCGTTCTTTGAGACGAGCTCTGACCATGCTTTCACCCAACCCTCCCTCTTTAACAAATGCCTTCTCTAACTGCTTCAACTGCCTGTCGAGCAGGTAGGTTGTCACTTTGATCAGGCCGATAATCACATTGGCTGCAATAGCTGGGTCTGGATGCTCGATACCCTTGCTGAAGGTATCATCATAGTCCGCATCCGGCTGTTGGTTGAGTTCTCGCAACCTTTTTGTATAAGGATGATCGAGAGGCCATTCCTCTAAACCCCTTGTCCGCAAAAAGTCACGATAATCTTCAAGCAACTCCTCAAGGCTTGCTCGTGCAACGTTGGTCAGCTTGATTTCCATTTTCTTCGAAGTTCCCGAAGCCTGGCTCCCCTCAACAATGTTTTGCTTTCCTGACCGTGCAGCCTGAACCATCTGGTCATAGGTTCGATCGCTTCTCCGAATATATTTTTCGCAAAAACGAACCGTGGCGTCATAGACAATTTGTGCTTTCTT
>JAKSCY010000105.1 GCA_022360355.1 Chlorobiales bacterium | reverse complement strand
GAAGCTCTTCGTGACGAGGTTAACGGTATTTTGCAAAAAGAAAGCCTCGAATACAAGGGGACATCGGAGGTAAGGCACCTTCTCTGGGTGCTCAACGAGGATGTTGGCCTCGACAAGATCAGTGAAAAGGTCAAGGTTCCCTTGACAAACTATAAAATCGCTCCTTTTTACGGATGTCATATTCTGCGTCCGTCAACCATACTTGGCAAGGACGATCCCTTGGAGCCTACCTCTCTGGATAAGCTTGTCGAGGCGCTTGGCGGAAAAGTCATTCCTTACGAGCACAAAAACAAATGCTGTGGTTTCCACACGCTCCTCGTTGCTGAAGAGGAGTCGTTGAATATTGCGGCGGAAGCTCTCGGGGAGGCGATCGAATCCAAAGCCGATTTTATTGTGACGCCCTGCCCGCTCTGTCACACCGTGCTGGACAGTTATCAGGCAAAGGCCCTGAAGCAGGCAAATATCAAAAAGTCCATTCCGGTCTTTCATCTCTCCGAAATGGTTGGGCTCGCGCTGGGGTATACGCCCCGCCAACTGGGTATAAAGCGTCATATCGTGACATGAAAAGGCTTGATAGCCGGATCGCTCGATGGCTGGATAGCAGGATAAGCCGTTTGGCTGCCCGGCTATTTTAAAAACGTACAAAAAAGCGTAGCTTAGCACTTTCTTGTGATTGCGCTCACCCTGGGGAAACATGAACGCAGGTGGGCAGTGTTTTTCATAACTTTTCTAAACATTGCATTGCAGCATGCTCAAAAACGATCTTTTTCTTCGGGCGTTGAAACGGCAGCCGGTACCAAGAACGCCAATCTGGGTGATGCGTCAGGCAGGGCGTTATTTGCCGGAGTACCGTGCAGTCAGGGAAAAAACCGATTTCCTGACACTTTGCAAAACCCCTGAACTTGCCACAGAGGTTACCATCCAGCCGGTTGATATCATTGGAGTGGACGCAGCCATTATTTTCTCGGATATCCTTGTCGTCAACGAAGCTATGGGTATGAATGTCGAGATCATTGAGTCAAAAGGCATCCGGCTTACTCCTCCGATCCGTTCTCAGGTGGATATCGATCGTTTGATTATACCCGATATCAATGAAAAACTCGGTTATGTCATGGATGCTCTTCGCCTTACCAAGAAGGAGCTTGATGGTAAGGTGCCGCTGATTGGTTTTTCCGGTGCAGCCTGGACTCTTTTTACCTATGCGGTGGAAGGCGGTGGTTCGAAGAACTATGCGTTTGCCAAGAAAATGATGTACCGTGAGCCGAAAATGGCGCACATGCTGCTCAGCAAGATTTCAAGTGTTATTACCGAGTATCTTCTTATGCAGATTGACGCGGGTGCCGATGCCGTGCAGATTTTCGATTCCTGGGCAAGTGCCCTGTCCGAAGATGATTATCGTGAGTTTGCTCTTCCCTATATCAAGGAAAGTGTACAGGCAGTCAAGACCAAATACCCTGATACCCCGGTGATAGTGTTCTCCAAAGACTGCAACACCATTCTTTCGGACATTGCCGATACCGGCTGTGACGCCATGGGACTAGGGTGGAACATGGATATTGCAAAAGCCCGCGCCGAGCTTAAGGACCGTGTGACGTTGCAGGGGAACATGGACCCGACGGTACTGTATGGTACCCATGATAAAATCCGGGCCGAAGCGGCAAAAATTCTCGAACGCTTTGGAAAACATACTGAACGTTCCGGCCATGTGTTCAACCTCGGTCATGGTATTCTTCCCGACGTCGATCCGGAAAATCTTAAATGCCTTGTTGACTTCGTTAAGGAGGAAAGTACCAAGTATCACTAAGCTTATTCTGTTTTCTTTCTCTCTCGACTCCGCTTTACTTCAGGGAAAAGCGGAGTTTTTTTTGTCCCTCATACATGCAACACTCGTCACTTTTTGTTTTAGTATATTCTTTTTTAGAGAATCAGGATCAGGTTGCTATGAATCTCTAAAGGCTAAAACGTTATGACCCCATCGAGAACGTTCAAGGAGAAGCTTGCGCACATCATTTTCGATTACGATACCGTGCCGGCAAAGATGTTCGACCTTTTCCTGATTGCTGCGATTATTCTGAGTGTTATAGTGGTCATGCTTGACAGTGTTCCCGGCATTCACGAAGTTTATGGAGGTTTTTTTTATGGTCTGGAATGGTTTTTTACCATCCTGTTCACTGTTGAATACGGCATGCGGCTGTATGTTGCTTCCAACAAACCACGCTACGCCAGAAGTTTTTTCGGAATTATAGATCTCCTCTCGATCCTGCCAACCTACTTCAGTGTTTTGTTCCCCGGTACACAATACCTTCTTGTTATACGCTTTTTCCGGGTGCTCAGAATTTTCAGGCTCCTCAAGCTTGTGAAGTTTGTCAAAGAGGGGGAGTATGTCAGGAATGCAGTGCTTGCCTCGAGCCGTAAAATTCTGTTTTTTCTTTTTTTTGTACTGATCACGGTCAGCATCATCGGGGCGCTCATGTATTTGATAGAAGGTGAGGAGCATGGTTTTCACAGCATTCCGGAAGGGGTTTACTGGGCGATTGTAACCATAACCACGGTCGGATATGGCGACATATTACCCCAGACTGTTCCAGGCAAGGCACTTGCAGCAATGTTGATGATCATCGGTTACAGCATTATAGCTGTTCCGACAGGGATCGTATCTGCGGAAATGGCCTCCATGAACAAACAGATACATACCGACTTGTCAAAGATAGATTCCTGTTGCAAGACCATTGATCATGATGATGATGCAAGGTTCTGCAAGGTTTGCGGCAGGCCGGTTCGCTGAGGACCTTCATGTACTCTATGTACACTCCGGTTTCTACGCTCCGTTCGCCTTGCATTTGAACCGCTTATGACAATAAATAGAGGGGCCCTTATTTACGGAAAGGTCCAATGACTCCGTATTCAATCTTTACCGGTTTGATTTTATAGGTCAGCACCGGCCGGTAGGCGTGCTCTGAAACACTTTCCGCAATGCTGCCTCCGATAAGATGAGAAAGACCTGTTTTTCCATGTGTCGGTACGCAGATAAGGTCAGCCTGCATGTCCCGGGCAAAATGCAGTATACCCTCTTCTTCGCTGTCATCGTTATAGATGTTTATGGTGTAATTGCTGAGCTGTTGTCCCTCGGCAAAACGTTCCATCAACTGCCTGCTGTACCTGGAGGTTTCGAAATGCGACCGTGTGTTGACCTTGAGCAGGTGCAGTGTGGCGTCATAGAGTGCCGCAATATCCTGCAGAGCGGCAAATCCTTCCGCTATTTCACCATAGAAATTGGATCCGAACACAATATTGGAAGGTGAGAAATAGGAGACAGGTTCCTTGACTGTAAGCACCAGGCAAGGGGAGTGCCGGATAACCTTTTCAGTGGTGGAACCGACAAGAATCCTGTTGATCCCCTGCTTGCCGTGGGAACCGATAACGATAAGGTCGAACTGTTCGTCGAGGGCTTTCCGGGAAATTTTTTCGTATGGTGTGTCGAAATCTACCGAATAGGTGACTTTGATATCACTGCACAGGTCACATTCGCTGGTTTGGGCAAGCTTTTTTTCGATTTCTTCAAGAACATTTGTGCTGCCAAGAGCACGGTATGCAATGATATCAGTGATTTCCGGGTAGTCAGGAACTTCTATGACATGGTACAGATGCAGTTCTGCGTCGCCTTTACGCGCTATACTGACAGCTGCCTCAAATGCATACGAGGCATGATCTGAGAAATCCGTCGGAACAAGGATCTTTTTCATGGCGGTTTACATTGGTTAACGCTCCTATGGAAAGGTAAAAAAATGCAGCGTATATATAGTAGTGGCGAGTGACAAGTTGGCAGTTGTTTCAGAAAAAGGAAGGGGATTTTTCTTCTTTCGGTGTTCGCCGTCGGTATCGGTATTCGGGATCGAATGGATCTTACAGGGCTGTATCAGAGGCGAAGTTCCTGTTTATACAGGTTTTACTATATTATTATCCAGTAAGTATTTTCTCAGGGTCGACGGAATTGTAATGCAGGAAAAATTTCCGGATACCGGACGCTGTTCAGTCCCGGATAACAAAATGGAGGACCTTACGCGCGAGGCCTTGCTGTTCAGTGCACGGCTCAAACAGCAGGTTGCCGAAACGCAAAGTGCGGCAATGGTGTCCATGGCCCGGGTTATTGCGAGTTCTTTCGAAGCAGGGGGCAAGCTGCTGCTTTGCGGCAACGGAGGCAGTGCGTCCGATGCACAGCATATTGCCACCGAGCTGACAATCCGTTACAGGAGCAGCGTTCCCAGAAAAGCTCTTCCGGCAATTGCACTTTCAGCGGATACTTCCGCCCTTACGGCAGGAGCGAATGATCTGGGCTACGATAATGTTTTTGCCCGTCTGGTTGAAGCTTATGGCAATGAGGGGGACGTGATCCTCGGAATCTCGACCAGCGGCAACAGCATGAGTGTGTATAACGCACTTCGGCAAGGTCGGTCATTCGGGCTCCACACTCTTGCTCTGCTCGGAGGGGACGGCGGATGCGTCAAGGATGTTGCGGATCTGTCTGTTGTCGTGCCTTATGCAGAGGCGGCAGACCGTGTGCAGGAATGTCATATTGCCATAGGGCACGTTATTATCGACTGTATTGAAAGGATCATGGGATATTGCGGGTAACTATAACTTATAACAGCTAAATGTAATAGTTTATGGCCATCAAAACGATAGAAGGTACGCTTGATGCAAAAAACATGAAGTTTGCACTGGTAGTTTCCCGGTTCAATGACTTTATCGGTCAGAAACTTGTCGAAGGTGCCGTTGACTGCATCCTTCGTCATGGAGGTGCCGAAAAAAATATCGAGATTGTTAAATGCCCGGGTGCTTTCGAACTTCCTGCGGTTGCTAAAAAAACAGCCTTGTCAGGCCGCTTTGACACGGTAATAACCCTGGGTGCCATTATCAGGGGGGCGACCTCTCATTACGACGTCATTGCAGCAGAAGCAACGAAAGGTGTTGCCCAGGCGGGTCTTGAAACCATGATTCCCATCACCTTCGGCGTACTCACCACCGACAACCTCGAACAGGCGATCGAGCGTGCCGGAACCAAAGCCGGCAACAAAGGCTTTGATGCCGCCCTTGCCGCCATTGAAATGGTGAATCTTTACCGGCAGGTGTAGTTGATGACACCCGGTTGGGTTGAAAAACCAGCAAGAAGGCTCATATGAGGATAATGCACGGTAAAACGATTCTGGCCGGGATGGCCGGTGGGGTATCTATGAATGTCGTCATGCTGCTTACTTTCCGCCTTCTCGGTTTCGGTTGGAACGGTGATGGAATCCTGCTCAAGTCTCCGGCTCAAAGCAGCAAGCTCATTGCCGTCTGGACGGAAATCGAGCCGATACCACTTGTTGTCAACACTCCTGCGCCTATAATTTCCGGTATTATCCTGTTCGGCATCGCCCATGCTTATGTTTTCCGGTGGGTGGCTCCGTCATGGCCAGGGGGCGTCGTCAATCGGGGAGTTCGCTTCTCGTTTCTCGTTTTTGTCATGACGTTTCTCTTCTGGGAGTTTTTTACCCCGTTTAACATGTTTGGCGAACCGTTGCAACTGATAGCCCTCGAACTTTTTTTCTGGGCTTGTATAGCTCTTGCAGATGGAATGGCGATTGCTGCCATCCTTGAAAAACGTTGACAATGATCGGGTTACCCGGATCTACCCAACTGTCCCCGCACGACAATTTATGAGGCAGGCGAGCGGGATTTTAGGGTAGTCCTTGTTGGAAAACAAGGGAAGAGCTTTTGAACATCGGTGTTCATCTCTGTTCGACCGAAGAGCCGGTCAAGAATCCGGATGTATGGCGATAAGGTATTTCAGTTCATATTCCCGGATCACAAGAGCTGAGCTGTCAGCCCGGACGCTGGAGCAGATTCAGCGGGAGTTCGGTGCACGAGTCGAGCCCTTTACCCTGCACCTTCCGTTGCCTGAGTTGCTTGCAGGTTCGTGGATGGCATGTCGGGAGTCGCTGCTTGTCGGCGATGCTCGCCGTGATCTTAAAGAGGTGGTTGCAGCTACTGTTTCCATGATCAATCGCTGCCCCTACTGCGTCGATGCTCACAGTATCATGATTCTTGCTTCTTCGGGAAAGGATTATGCCGCTGCAATTTCGACGGGGCGGTACGATACCATTGCGGACACGGATGTTCGAAAGGCTGCCGGATGGGCTTCAGCAACTCTTTCACCCGGTTCGGCACAACTTCTTTCACCGCCGTTTTCTGCCGGTGAGGCACCTGAGTTTATCGGCACCGCCGTGTTTTTCCATTACATCAACCGTATGGTATCAATACTTCTGGGACCATCTCCGTTGCCGTTCGATAAAGGAAAATTAAGGAAGGCAGCGATGCGGATGGCTTCGTGGTTTTTCGGCAGGGCGATTCGTTTAAGCAGGGAACCATGTACTTCACTTGATCTGCTTCCCCGTGCCGAGCTGCCCGAAGACCTTGGCTGGGCAAAGTCATCGCCATGCATAGCGGGTGCGTATACCGCTTTTTCCAGGGCTGTTGATAGTGCAGGAGAAAGGGTTTTGCCGGAACAAGTCAGGGAGTCGGTCAGCCGTGCGATCGGTGCCTGGGATGGTAAAGACCCCGGGTCGGGCAGTGCATGGGTCGGGCGGATTCTCGGAGAATACAGTGGTGCGTCAAGGGCGGCAGGAGAGCTTGCCCTGTTGGCTGCGCTTGCGCCCTATCGTATAACGTCTGCAGAGGTGTCGGTTTTTTCAAACCACTATCCTGATGACGGGCAATTGCTTGCGGTACTGGCGTGGGGAAGTTTTACCGCAGCAAAGCATATCGGCAGATGGATGGTGTAATCTGTTTTAAGGCAGCCAGCGTTTCAGAAGATCTGAAAGAGCGTCGGGAGAGAGTGGTTTACTTATGTAGTCATCCATGCCTGCATCAAAACATTTGTCCCGATCTTCTTTCAGGGCATGGGCAGTCATGGCTATAATTGTTATGTCGGGGTCGATGCTGTCGGAAGTCGAAGATCTGATTTGTCGTGTGGCTTCGAGTCCGTCCATTTCCGGCATCTGTATATCCATGAAGACAAGGTTGTAATCGTTTTTTTGTAAAGCTTTTATGGCTTCGGCGCCGTTTTTGGCAGTATCTGTTGAATACCCCATTTTCCTGAGCAGTGCAACGGCAACACGCTGGTTGATAAGGTTATCTTCAACAACAAGTATGGTTGTTTCTGTATTACCGTCTGTTTCAGGCTGCTGTTTTGCCTTTTGAGGGGGAGGGCATGTGTTGTCGTAGGATTCAGCAATGGATTGCGGCTGCTGGCATTCAAGGCTGGTAAAAGGTACGGTAAACCAGAATTCGGATCCTTTTTCCGGTTCGCTTTTGAGACCGATTTCTCCCCCCATAAGTTCAACCAGACGCTTTGAAATCGTCAGGCCGAGCCCGATGCCTCCGTATTTCCGGGTGGAGGATGCATCAACCTGAGTAAACTTTTTAAAGATGAAGTCCTGCGTATCTTTGGGGATGCCGATGCCGGTATCCAGAACGGAAAAACGAAGCATTTTTCTTCTGCCGGCTTTTTCGGGTGTCACTGTTACAGTCAGGCTCACAGTGCCTTTTTCCGTGAATTTAACTGCGTTGCTTCCGAGGTTGACGAGTATCTGTCTCAGATATTCCGGATCACCGGTAAAGAGTAAAGGAACTCCCGGGGTGACCGTATGAGTGAAGCGTAATCCTTTTCTTTGCGCCTTGATTTTGATTATTTCGGAAACATGTAAAACAAGATCTATCAGGTTGAACTCGATGTTTCCGGGCTTTACGCTTTCTGTTTCAAGATTGGTATAATCAAGCACTGTATTGATAACGTCGAGCAGGGTATTCGAGCTTTGTATGATGGTTTCTGCATATTCTTGCTGCTGGCGGTTTAATCCGGTATCGAGGAGTAACCCGACCATACCGGTTATTCCATTCAGCGGTGTACGGATCTCATGGCTCATGTTGGCCAGAAATTCGGATTTGGCGATGTTTGCTTTTTCGGCTTCAATGGCCATTTCGTTGGCAAAAGCAATCTCTTTCTCGAGGTTTATGTTGAGTTTTTTCAGTTTGGAGTACATCCTTTTCAATTGCGTTTGCTGTCTTTTTTGCCCTGAAATATCGACGAAGCTTTCAAGCAGGCACTTTTTGCCTTCAATGATAATGGTTTTCACGGTTTTAAGGACTGTAATCTTCTTGCCGCTCGCCTGAATCAGTGTCTGTTCTGAATTGGTCATCAGCTCTTTTCCTGTGGCGGACGGGTATTTGTCTTCAAGCGGACATTTATTGTTTTTGGGAGAGCATACAAAATTGCGGCAGGTGTGTCCGACAATCTCGTCATGTGAGAGCCCGATAAGCTTGCATGCTGCAGGATTGACATCGAGTATCTGATACGATTCCCAGTCTACGAGCATGATTCCAGACTGCACTGAATTGAATATGGCTTCAATGCGTTCCTTGCTTTCACGAATTTTTTCCTTGCTCATTTTTTGTTCGCTGATGTCGATACTCAGCAAGCCAAAAATATCTTTTTCATCCGCTGGAGATGATATGGGAAAAAGAATCATCCGGTAATACCTTCCATGGTCGATGGAGGGGCGGTATTCCTCAATGGTGATTGTTTTTTTGTTTACGGATACTTTTTCAAGGCCTTTTTTCAGCAGCTGTGCCTCCCGGCGGGGCATTATCTCCCATACGGTCTTTCCGGAAAGCATGTGATTGGGAATTGACAGCAGGTCGGCAAATGCGAGGTTTGCCGCTAATAGCCGACCGTCTCTGTCAAATGTCCCGAACGGCAGGGGCATGTGCTCTATAAGTCTTTGCATTGAGCAACCTTTGTTAGAGTGTTTTGTGCGCAGGCTGCGCGTAACAACACGATTTCAGGCTACTGACTCCCGAAAAGACACGACCACGTTTTTTGTGCATTGTGATGCAGGGGGTATTGTTAAAATTTACAAAATAATACGTCTATCTGAAAGCGGATTAATGCAGGGGCGGGAATGTTTGTCGTGAAAATAAAGAGGGTTACAGGCCGTCGTCCTGATTCTGATATGGGCCGAGCGAGGAGGGAGTAACTGCAGTATTGAGGTGCCCTTATGTGTGTTTGCCGTATTTTTCGAGGTTGCCGTTGATGGTTGCATGTGCAGCATCAAGGAGTTCCTGAGCTTTTCTACCGACAGTTTCAATCGGTTTGCCGATAATAATTTTTACGGTTGATTTGTGGATTGTAAGGCTTTTTTTCGGGGTGATCCGGTTGCTGCCGATAATCGTCACCGGCAGTATCGGAACACCTGCTTTCTGTGCAATAAGGAACGCTCCCCGCTTGAACGGCTGGATTGTCCCTGTTTCCGACCTGGTGCCTTCAGGAAAGATGTGTACAGACCGGCCTTCCTTGAGAACTTCGACAGCTGTAAACAAGCTTTTCAATGCGTTCTTGCTCTGACCACGTTTGATCAGGACATACCCGGCCTGTTTGATTGCCCATCCAAAAACCGGGATTTTTCCCAGCTCTTCCTTGGCGACAAACCGCATGTTGAAAGGAATCGATCCCAGGATGAGGGGAATATCGGCCATTCCGGCATGATTGCTGACAATCAGATAGTTGTTCTCAAGATTGTAGACATCTTTTCCTGTTATCTCGACGGTGATTCCCATAAGTTTTGCGCAGAAGCGCCCCCACCATGCAGCCATGCGGTGAAAACGGTCTCCAGACGGATCAATAAGATTGACGACAAGAGCGATCAGCAGTCCGAAGAACATCACTGGTATGACGACCAGGAAAAAAAGAAGCGTTTGGAAAGTCATCCGGCAGTCAAAGGTTAAAAGTCAAAAAGATGTACCAGCTATGGTAGCGAGTTTTCAGATCGGTAACGACGTGAGTCTGCTTGCATCTGTTCACGCACGTTACTCGTCACTGTTTCAGAGCTTCGAAAGAAAACTTGAGAGGTCTTTGTAATCTGCACTCATCGGTATTGAAATTTTCTGCTTGTCAAGAACTTCCTGAAGACGATCAGGAATAGTGATATCCATGTCCAGTGCTTCCTTGATCGCTTCGATGAATTTTGCGGGATGCGCTGTCGACATTATGGCAGCAGGGCTGTCAACTGTGCTGTTTGCTTCCTTGAATTTTTCAAGGGCACGGAACCCTACTGCAGTGTGTGGGTCCATGATATAGCCGAAGCGGTCATAGACCGCCCTGATCGTGTCGAGTGTTTCACTGTCCGAGACCGAGTGGCCGGAGATATCTGCGGCCATTGCATGATGATCGTCCAGGTAGAAGTGTCTCAGTCGGGCGAAATTGCTCGGATTGCCAACATCCATTGCAGATGAAAGTGTTTCTACAGTGGGGTGTGGTTCATAACGGCCCTCTTCGAGATAACGGGTTACGCTGTCATTGGCATTCGAGCCCGCGATGAAATGCTCGATCGGGAAGCCCATCATTTTCGCAAGTACACCTCCTGTGAGGTTCCCGTAGTTACCGCTGGGCACGGCAAAAAACGCTTTTTTCCCTGGATGCCGTGCTGCAAGCTGCAATGATCCCCAGGCATAGTAGAATGTTTGCGGAATGAGGCGGGAAATGTTTATGGAATTTGCAGATGTCAGTACAAGACACTGTTTCAGTTCCGCATCCATGAACGCCTGCTTGACCAGACGCTGGCAGTCGTCAAAGTCGCCGTCAATCTCCAGAGCGGTTACGTTGCCTCCGACGGTTGTAAGCTGCTGCTCCTGAAAGTGGCTTACTTTGCCCGAGGGGTAAAGCAGCACCACTCTTGTATTTGGAACTCCCTTGAAACCGTCGGCAACAGCGCTGCCTGTGTCACCCGATGTGGCGACAAGAATGGTTATGAATGTACGGTCCTCTTCAGCAAAGTAGCCGGTAAGGTGGGCGAGAAAACGGGCACCGTAATCCTTGAACGCCAATGTAGGGCCGTTGAAAAGCTCTTCAACGTAAGTCCCTGCTTCAAGTGCGACAAGCGGTGTTTTAAACGTAAAGCAGCTTTCAATTATTTCTCCGAGGCGGTCGTCGGGAATTTCGCCGTCATTGAACTTTTTCGCGACAGCAAATGCTATATCGTTAAACGGAGCATCCCTGAGCAGCTCAATCTCTTCTTCCGAAAACCGGGGGATCACTGAGGGGACGTAGAGCCCTCCATCATTTGCCAGGCCTTCGAGGGTGGCTTTTTTCAGGGACGCGGGTGTTGATTTTTTATTTGTGCTGTAGAATATCATGAGAGTTCGTTTAAATGACTTTTGCCCCCTCCTTGCAAACAGGTGAAATCCAGATATCGGATTGCAGATTTTCCCGGATGTTTAAAAAAGCATTCTGCATTGCTTCTCCAACTTTGGCGGCTGTTTCGGGAGATGAGGAAAATGCGAAGATCGAGGGGCCTGATCCGGCTATGCTGCATCCCAGCGCACCGGCTTCAAGAGCGGCGTTTTTTACTGCATAAAAGCCGGGAATGAGAAGTGCTCTTTTTGGTTCGGCTATGACATCTACGAGAGAGCGCCCGATCAGTTCATAATCGGATGTAAGCAGTCCTGATATGAGGGCTCCTACATTACCCCACTGCTCGGTTGCGGTTTTCAGGGAAACCGTACGAGGCAGAACCGACCGTGCATATGCGGTTCGAACCTCGATATGCGGGTGTGAAAGTGTGCAGAAAAGGTTATCCGGTGGAGGGATCGTGACCAAGTCGATCGGATTGTAGCTGCGGATCAGCACAAAGTTGCCGAGCATTGCAGGCGCGGCATTATCCGCGTGTGCTGATCCGCAGGCAACACGTTCACCTTCGATGGCAAAGTTTACAAGCTCCATTTTGCTGCAAGGCTTGCCAAACAGTTCATTTGCGGCTACCAGAGCGGCGGCGGCGCTGGCGGCGCTGCTGCCCATACCGCTGCTCAGCGGCAGGTTCTTTTTCAGTTCAAGCTCTATATGGCCCTTGAAATCGAGTTTTTTGTGAGTTCGTATATATTCAAGAAACTTGAGTACGACAAAGCTGGATGTGTTTTTTTTCGGGTCTCTCGGCAAAGCTCCGCCGTCTCCGCTGATCGATGTTATAGAAACAGGCAGCTTTTCAGTACTATTCTCTCGAAGTGTCAAAATTACTTCGTCACCCGGCTCCGTAATGGCAAACCCCAGAACATCAAAACCGCAGGCGACATTTCCAATGGTTGCCGAAGCAAATCCTGTGACAGTTTTCATATGAGTGTACAGTTGCTGAATTCCTTTATCAAGGTGGTGACGGGCTGATCATCCGATGATGCTTCAAGTTGTTTAACGCAACAAGATGGTTTGATTACTGATAGCTTTTCCTTAAATTACAATTCAAGGTTTTTGGAAAGGAATTTGACGGAGCTTGATTTCTAAAAGAGTATAATAAATAAACTTTCTTCATTCTTAACAAACAACAAAGCTAATTACGATATGTCTACAACAGTCAGGCCTGATGAGGTTTCAGCCATACTCCGCAAACACCTGGCCGGGTTCGAGTCGGAAGCGGACGTCTATGATGTTGGAACCGTGCTCCAGGTAGGTGATGGTATTGCGCGTATTTATGGGTTATCAAAAGTCGCTGCAGGTGAGCTTCTCGAGTTTCCGGGTGATGTCATGGGAATGGCATTGAACCTTGAGGAAGATAATGTCGGCGCAGTGTTGTTTGGTGAGTCAGACTCCGTAAAAGAAGGTGATACCGTTAAGCGAACCGGTATTCTCACTTCGATTCCTGTAGGTGAAGCCATGCTCGGGAGAGTTATCAATCCACTCGGAGAGCCCGTTGATGGTAAAGGCCCGATTGAAACCCAGATGCGTCTTCCCCTCGAGCGCAAGGCGCCCGGTGTTATTTTCCGTAAGTCGGTTCATGAGCCTCTTCAGACCGGTTTGAAGGCGATCGACTCCATGATACCGATCGGAAGAGGGCAGCGTGAGCTGATTATCGGTGATCGTCAGACAGGTAAAACAGCTGTTGCAATCGATACCATCATCAACCAGAAAAACAAGGACGTCTACTGTATTTATGTCGCCGTCGGTCAGAAAGGTTCAACAATTGCCCAGGTTGTCAACACCCTCGAGCAAAATGGAGCGATGGAATATACGACGGTTATTGCCGCATCAGCTTCTGATCCGGCTCCGATGCAGTTTATTGCACCATATGCCGGTGCGTCTATCGGGGAGTTTTTCCGGGATACCGGCCGTCATGCGCTGGTTATTTACGATGACCTGTCCAAGCAGGCTGTTGCCTATCGTCAACTCTCTCTTCTCCTTCGCCGTCCACCGGGACGCGAGGCTTATCCGGGTGATGTTTTTTATTTGCACTCACGGCTTCTCGAACGTGCAGCCAAGATAACCGACGATCTGGAGACAGCGAAAAAAATGAATGACCTTCCCGAACCGCTGAAGCCGATGGTCAAAGGCGGAGGAAGCCTTACCGCTTTGCCGATTATCGAGACCCAGGCGGGAGATGTATCGGCTTATATACCGACCAATGTTATTTCGATTACCGATGGTCAGATTTTCCTTGAATCCAACCTTTTCAACGCCGGCCAGAGGCCTGCTATCAACGTTGGTATCTCGGTTTCCCGTGTCGGTGGTAATGCGCAGATCAAGGCTATGAAGAAGGTTGCGGGTACTCTCCGTCTCGACCTGGCTCAGTTCCGCGAGCTCGAGGCTTTCTCGAAATTCGGCTCGGACCTCGACAAAGCTACAAAGGCGCAGCTTGATCGTGGTGCGCGCCTGGTTGAGATTTTGAAGCAGGATCAATATGTGCCTATGGCGGTTGAAAAACAGGTTGCGATTATCTATGTCGCTACCGAAGGTCTTCTCGATCAGGTTGATGTGAAGTACGTTCGTAGGTTTGAAGAGGAATTCCTCAGCCTTCTTGAGCACAAGCATGCTGATATTCTGGGTGCTGTTGCGGAGACGGGCCAGATGGATGCCGATGTTGCCAGCCGGTTAAAAGAGGTTGCTGAGCAGTTTCGCGGTACTTTCAGGGAAAAGGTAAAGGCTTAGGCAGCTCAGGGAATTTCGGCAATTCAACAACCACAGAATATTCATGGCAACGTTAAAGGATATACGAACACGAATAAAAAGTATCAAATCAACCCAGCAGGTTACCAAGGCAATGAAGATGGTGTCTGCTGCGAAGCTGCGCAGGGCACAGGACTCCGCTATTCTGGCCCGCCCTTACGCGGCAAAGCTGAAAGAGATGCTTGGTTCGCTGTCAGCCAGAGTCGATACTACACTG
>JAKSCY010000341.1 GCA_022360355.1 Chlorobiales bacterium | reverse complement strand
TATTTATCTGTCGAGTTGTTAGCGCTGAAGACCTGAAGGGGTAGACCAAGGTATTATATAGACCAGCAGAGTTAAAACGAGCTATTGAAAAGTGTGCGACAACAGGATCAATTGCCTTGCGGGTTATTCTCTTTTCCTCATTCTGAACTTGTGATCAGCGGGTCGGCTCCTTCTCGAACCGATCGAGATCGCTGTTGCGCAGGGAGGGTTCTCCCTGCTTTCAGTTGAAATGTAGACACCGTAACACTTACTCGCGTATATCTGGTAAAGCTCCGGGCTCTGCAAGATTGATTTAATAGCAACTTCGACGCAGTCAAGAAACTCAAATCCCAAGCCTCTTCGTTGCTTCTCATACCATGCAATCGCTATATCAAGGTCTTCCTTGGACCTTTCCGTATAACTCAGCTTCACTTATATTTTCCGCGCAGCTCTTCATGGACACTCTTCCAATCTTGAAGCCCAAGCCTCCCTTGTTGGTATTCTTTATACCTCCTGTTCAGCTCCTCTTTCTGCCATTCCTGCATAGGTAGTTCTGAATTACTGGCTGCAATCGAATCCCACAAATCTTCAACAAGAAGAAGTTTTTCCGATAACTCTAATCCTTCAATTTCAATTTTGATTTGTTCGGCTCTCATTTGACTGCCTCATTTTAGATGTTTTAAAAACATAACGCCTCTGTTCACTGGTTGCAGATAACCACATCAGACCACTAAAACAGTGGCTTTAGGCATTATTCAAGTAACGCTTGATCCGCAGATTGATACAAGCCTGGTAATTCCAACGAATCGACGCTTAAATTAGGCATTACTTGTAGAGCTCCCAAATTCCGCTAACTACCGGCCTCTTATTCCAACCAACCAGTTTCGAAGCTGCATCAACTACAACACCTGAAGCCCGCTGTTGTCTCCAAGGATTTACCGCTAGAATCGGCTTGCTGTAGTCAGAAGAGCCTTCTATCTCTTTCTGAATCCATTTGCTGTAGTTAGCGTACATGCCCGTAGGAATTACTATTTCGTATATCCAGGATGCAGGCAGTATCAGACAATGTCATAGAGGTAGAAGAAGAGTAACGCTTGAGTTCACCTGCATTGTGGAGCACAGCGGAAAAATGAGGGGATAGCGCCAAAGCGCTTGTTAGCTGCATTTTGTTATTCCATAAAGGTTTAGTTTATCCG
>JAKSCY010000253.1 GCA_022360355.1 Chlorobiales bacterium | reverse complement strand
CCATTCTTCAGCGTAGCAGAAGGAACCGTAACCTCAACCCTCGCATTGCCGCTTGTCGAAAACCCTCTGACCGCCCAGACATTGTTCAGTTTCACACTTGTTTTCGTTCCATCGATCGAAGCACTCATCAGGCTGTTCGCAGAGCACCGATTACCGGAGCTGTAATTGGCGATTCTTGACTATTCCTTATCTTGTTGAAGTATCGCGGCAGCAGCCGCATATTTGAAAATTGTAACCGGCGACACCTAACCATGGCTATAAAGGTTGACTCAAAAGAGGCCGTTGTTCAAAGAATTCTTGGCGCAAGTGAACAACTTGCAAGTCTGGGGGTAAAAAAAATCGGGCTTTTCGGCTCATTTGTTCGAGGAGAGCAGACCCCTTTGAGCGATGTCGATCTGCTTGTGGAATTTGCACCTGAAAAACATACGTTCGATAATTTCTTTGACGTGGCTTTTCTTCTGGAAGAACTGCTGGGAAGGAACGTCGAAGTCGTTACCCCTGAGAGCCTCAGCCCGCATATCGGACCTCACATTTTAAAAGAGGTAGAGCATGTCCCTATCGCCGCGTGAGTACATCCTTCATATTCTTGACGAGACCGAATTCCTCCTTTCAAGAATTTCCGGCATGGATTATGAGACATTTCTCAATGACGAAACCCTCAAGAGAGCTTTCGTTCGAAGCCTGGAGATAATTGGTGAGGCGTCAAAAAAACTCCCGGAAGAGATAAAGGCAATGCAATCGGATATTGAGTGGCGAAAGATAACAGGGATGCGCGATAAGCTCATTCATAATTATTTTGGCATTGACTATGCGATTGTCTGGGATGTTGTCGTCAACAAATTGGCGGTTTTTCGAACCAGACTCCAATCCCTTCTTGAAGCAATCGATTAATTCCTGCAAGCCCGCGGCCTGATCATAACTCCTGTCGCCCCGATCCTGAGTACGACATGTTTTACTGTTGCTTTGGGGATAGAGGCTTGAGTCGCATCTTAGATCGTCGTAGCAGTGATAGTGTACTGTCCGCCAGTGTGGCTGCCCGAGCGTGTCGTCTTCGAGAAATCCAAATCCATCTCAATGTTACCCGTCGTTGCCCTGTTCTGAGAAATACCATTCAGTTTCGTCGTGATCGAAGAACCGCTCTGTGCACTATCGCTCACCTTCACATTCGACATCGTGATAGCAGAAGAACCATTCTTCAGCGTGTTCGAAGGAACCGTAACCTCAACCCTTGCATTGCCGCTTGTCGAAAACCCTCTGACCGCCCAGACATTGTTCAGTTTCACACTTGTTTTCGTTCCATTGATCGAAGCACTCATCAGGCTGTTCGCATCAAGTTCATCACCTTCAGCATTGCCGTTCCAGTCAGCATCAACATTGTTGTTGCCTTCATCGATCGCCTCAGACGTCGGCGTATCAAAATTCAGGGTAATGTTCGAATAGTAGTGAAGCACGATGAATTCAGGAACCCTCACACAAACATCCGTCGTACCGCATGTAGTCGCAGCCAGAGCCTGAGAAGAGAGGCTTGTCAGCAGTGCGATTGTGATGAAGATGTTTCTGATCCGTGTCATGAT
>JAKSCY010000635.1 GCA_022360355.1 Chlorobiales bacterium | reverse complement strand
TCTCAATATCGAGCACCAGAACGTCCCGGTCTTCCAGCACGACCCAGACCTGCAAATCCTCCAGTCGGTGGGTTTCCGCATCAAAACGATAGACGCACCGCCGCTGTGAATCGCTGATGGACTTGTTCCGCAGATAGTCGTTGCCGTTGTCGAAATCGGCGTCCGGCGGCGCATCGATCGTCACGACCAGTTGTTTGTGGCTGTTGCTTACAGGCACTTCCTTGACTTGTGTCGCCCATCCATACCGCCGGACGAGTTCAAGCTGGTTGTCAAGCACCTTGTCCACGTCCATCAGGGCCCCAATCCACGCCTGAAACGTCGGAGCCGGCTTGCGCTGGAAAGCCTGGTTCGGCTTGATATGACACAGGGTCGTTTCGCCGTCCATGACCACGACGCGGCCAGGTTCCTCGGCCCTCCAGCGTGGCGAATCGTCGAATTCTTTCCACATCTCGATCGTGACAAAATCGCGGTCCGGCAGGATCAGCTCGAAATTGTCGTGCGGGCTGGTCCGCATGTTCAGCTTGAGATACACCGATTGCAGGTCCGACAGCGCGTCGACCGCCCTGGCGAATACCTGGGCTGCGGTCGCCTGGGTGCTCTGTCCGCCGCCCCAGGGAGTAACGATCACGGCCAGCAGCGCCGCGGCAGCCGCCACGCCGAAGCCGATGGTTCCAAAACGATTGCGCATTGCATTTCTCCTTCGTTTTTCTGTTTGCGCGTGGCGGATCCGCGTCATCACCGAGTCGGCGGCGGTTCGCGTTCGCAGTGCTTCGCCGTCCGCGATCAGGCGTGCCTGGAGCTGTTGGAGCCGAACGGCTTCCAGCCGGCACGCGGCGCATTGGTTCAGGTGTTGCTCGATGTCCGTGGTCTGTGTTGAATCCAGCAGGACCTCAAGATAAGCGATCAGGTTGTCGCGAATCTGCTCGCATTTCATGCGTGTGCTCCACGTGATTCCTGGTTGTTCGAGTTCTCTCGCAACTCCGTCCGCAGGGCCGCGTAGGCCCGCGACAACCGTTTGGTCACCGCGGTTAACGCGATGCCCTGTTGCTGCGCGATCTCGGCACACGACAGCCCGCC
>JAKSCY010000591.1 GCA_022360355.1 Chlorobiales bacterium | reverse complement strand
TGATTTCATTGCCCGATTCCGCAATCTTTTCCATCGATTTGCCCATCTGCTCCATGTCATTCTCAGAGTTGCCAACAACGTCGCGTGTGTTCACCATGAGTTTATTGGCTTCCAAAGAACTATCATTGTTCGACTGAGTGGTCGAGTTGATCTCTTCCATGGTCGCGGAAATTTCCTCAAGAGCCGATGCCTGCTCCGAGGCGGACTGAGCAAGCTCGTCGGAAGTTGCGGTGGATTGTGAGATGATATCCGACAACTTGATTACCATGTTCTGCATGGCCTGCAGTAAACGGCCTGTTTCGTCTCTTGATTTAACAACGGGCCGAGCAGTCAGATCACCTTCGGCAATTTGTTCAGCAACGTGCACTGCTTCAACCAGAGGCTTGGAAATAAGCATTGAAACATACTGTGCGATTCCAACGCTGATTACGGAAGCTACGACGGCAATAATGATGAGCTGCCAGATTGCACTGTCTTTCTCACCTGCTGCATTAGCCACAAACTGGTCGGCCTTTCCCTGGGCAAACTCTACGAAACCTTGAATCGCATCATTAATTTTTTTCACATGAACAGCGCCTTTGCCTTTAGTGATAGCCGCTGCTTCGGCTCTGTTACCGCTTCTCATCAGCTCGATAACTTCATCCCTGATGGGTTTCCAGTCCTCAATGAGTTTTATTGCTGCATTTACCTGGGATTTGTCGCCAAGAAAGGCTTCGTTAATGATTTCAAACTGTTTGAAAACCTCTTTTTCAAATTCGTCGACGGAACTGGAAGCAATCCTGATACCATTCTCGTCAGTCGCCAGGGCAACATCCTTCATGGAACGGTGCATTTTGATGATGTTGTTATCAACGCGAAGAATCGCTGAAGTAACTGTGTATGGATGATTATACAGTTTCTGGGTTTCGCCTGCCAAAAAACCCATGGAGTTCAATGAAATCACGCTGAGCACTATCAGCAGTGTCAGTGTAATACCAAACCCTAATAATAACTTTGTATTTGTTGTAGAACCAGATGGAAAAATAGTTTATCACCCAACTTTGAAAGAATATATTCCGAATTCATTTTTTGAAGGATATTCAATTAAAGAAACTTCAAGTGAAAACGAATTAATCCTGTATAATCGAATTTTCGATGAAAAAGGCGAAAGCTTTATCAGT
>JAKSCY010000047.1 GCA_022360355.1 Chlorobiales bacterium | reverse complement strand
GGCATGATCACCGCCCCCGGATTCACGCTTTTTACCCTGAAAGCAAACACCTCGCGTTCGGCCTGGCTGACGATATCGCCCTTGGTAATGATCACCATGTCCGCGGATTTCAGCATGGGGCCGATCTTCCTCGGGGTGTTGTGTCCGCTCAGGTTATCGATGACGCATAGCGCGGTAACATCACGAATATGCGGAGAGCAACGGTTGCACAGTCCCGCGCTTTCACTGATCAGGAGATCAAGCCCCTCATCCAGGCCCCATTCAAAGCAGTCCTCGATGTTGCTCACAAAGAAGTGGTCCGGGCATTGCGCTCCTGACAAACCCTTGCGCACCGCCACTCCCAGTCGGGCGAAGTGCCGGTCATCATCGGTGCTCAGGCAGTCGAACTTGACCACCCCCACCTTGACCTGCCGGATCTTGAGGGACTCAATCACCCGGCAGATCACAGAGGTCTTGCCCGATGAGGGAGGCCCGGAAACCGTTATGAACTTCATGACCAGGGCCTATCCCGCCGCCTTGGCGGCCACGTGCTTCTGGAACATTTGCTCCAGCCTGGCCCCCAAAGCGGTTACATCATGGCTCTGTAGAAAATCCCAGCCGATCCACCAAAACGACGCCTGGGCGGGCAGCCCGTTGTCAACCCGGGGATGCAGCGCGGGGAAGTGGGCTTTTGCGAATAAGGAGGCCACTTTTTGCCCCATGAACAAGTCCGCCGCGGCCTTCACCGCCCGGGGATCGGACTTGAATTGGCCTCGGTCTGACTTGGCCAGGGTGTAGAGCGGCTCGATTATCGCTCCCTCATCGGGCCAGACCACCCTTATCCCGGGGATGGAGCTCACCACCTGGGCGAAGAAATAAGGCATGACCGTAAAAGCCGGAACATCGTTTTGGGCCGCGCGCAGCTTTCTTACGAACTGAGATGGGTGCATAAGCTGGGCTATGTTGTGGGCCAGGCTCTGGACCCCCTCTTCACCGAAGCGGGAGTACAATGTCAGCAGCACCGCTCGGGGCAGGTCAATGTTGCAATCCGGCATGCACACCGAGTTACGGTATCTTTTATCCAGCAGCCTTTCCCAACTCCTGGGGATAGGAAGCGTCCCCCTGGCCTTTTCCCGGACGATAATCACCGCAGGAATCACCGCCAAGACATTGTAGTTACTCCCTGGATCAGGCAAATCCAACCCGTTAAAATCGGGGTTCACCTCACCATCCCGGACCACGTTGTAAACACCGGTCTCAATGAAGCGCTCCTGAAAGATCCGGTCAAAGAAGAAGTCATAACCCCGCCCCAGGCATACATCCGGTAGTAATCCGGGATCTGTAACGTCTCGGTATGCCTCGGTAATCCAGGCGCCTCCTTCCTGGGCCGAGGCCATCCTGCCGCCGAACTCAAGGCCATGCTCCTGCTTGAGTTCACGGCGTAAATCTTCAAATACCTCCAGCATCTTCAGGTGAACCGCCATGGGAATTACGCCGACCGCGTCCCAGTTGCCCTGATCCCTGTGGCGCAGGGCCGCATCATAGGAGTTTTCAGTGGAGGCCAGATGATCGGTAAGGGTTTTGATAAAGGTATGAGGATCCTTGCCCAAGGCTTTCAGGACCGATTGGAGGCTCAGAAAGGTGGTGATGTTTCTGTACCTGTCTCCCTCGACCAGATCCCCCATACCCGCCGCCACGAACAGCCCTTTGGTATCCGGGTACTTTTCGATGACCGAGCGGACCGTCATGGTTCCTCTTATGGATTTCATGCCTTCTCCTTATTCTTCCGCTGATCCCTGGTCATGTGGCTGGAATAGACTCACCCGCCCTGCCAGTAGAACTCATTTGAAGGCAACCTGCCCCCCACCTTGGCGGGATTAAGCTCCTTCAGGACCGCATAGAAGTGCTCCAGTTCAGGTCTTGCCTCCCGGGCGCTCATGAAAGTGATCCCGGCGCTTTTCAGGGCCGTCGCCACCGGTCCTGGTTTCAGGCCGGAGATGTACTTGGATACGATCCGGCCCGCTTTTTTGGGATTCTGCTTGCACCAGATGATGGCCTCAGCATAGGCCTCTTGTACCGCCTCCATCACCTCGGGCCGCCTGGTGATCTTGGGAGCGGCCGCCAGCCCGGCCTGGGGGATGCGGGGCTTTTTATCGTAGACCTGGCCCCATTCCTTTTGGATGTTGACCGAACGGTACAATTTGGGGGCCTTCCCTTTCATCTGGGCCGACTTCATCAGAGCCACCGAGACCAGGGGTTCGGCCAATAGGGCGTGCTTAACCCTGCCGCTGAGAACCTCTTGGACCACAGCGGGATAGTTGGTCCTGTAGGTCAGTTCGTAATCCTTGACCGGGTCGAATCCCTGCCTTTTGACCAGGCTCCGGAAGACCAGGTCCGGCATGTCATT
>JAKSCY010000801.1 GCA_022360355.1 Chlorobiales bacterium | reverse complement strand
TTTCGGTTACTGATAGCAAAAAAATATTACCTTGAAGCATTCCATAGCTCAAAAAAACAAATAAATCACCTGCAAACTATGACTTCACTATTATTTCTCGGGGTTGTCCTCTTATTTATAGGTATCACTGCCCGCTCCCTCAATCCATCCCTGCTGCGATTTTCAGGGATGTTTAAAATAGGAGGCGTTTTCGCCATAATACTGGGACTTCTTACTGCAAGCATACGAATTGTCGAACCCGGAAAGGTCGGCGTTAAAGTTCTGTTCGGAAAAGTCCAGCAGGAAGTGCTCACGAGCGGACTCAATATCATCAACCCGCTCGTAAAAGTTGAATTTTTTGATATAACGACCCAGACCTATACCATGTCCGGTACCGAAACCGAGCTCTCTCAGTTGAGCGACGCACCGATCAGGGTGTTGAGTGCCGATGGCCTCGAGGTTACCATCGACATGACCGTCCTTTACCGCATCAACCCTACTCAGGCACCTGAAATACGACGTGAGATCGGCCCCGGCCTTTCATATATCGACAAAATCGTTCGTCCGACAGCCAGAACACGCATCAGGGACAATGCTGTCATATACAACGCTGTAGACCTTTACTCAAAGAAACGTGAAGAATTTCAGACAAAAATCTTTGCAAGTATCAAATCTGACTTTGAAAACCGCGGTCTCGTTCTCGAAAACCTGCTTGTTCGCAACATCTCTCTTCCTCAGTCTGTAAAAGCCGCGATCGAAGCCAAGATCAATGCTGAGCAGGAAGCCCAGAAAATGCAATTCGTCCTGCAGAAAGAGACCCAGGAAGCCGAAAGAAAGCGTGTCGAAGCAAAAGGTATCTCCGACTACCAGCTGATCCTTTCCCGCTCGCTGACCGACAAACTTTTGAGATACGAACAGATAAAAGCCCTGCAGAACCTGGTAAAGTCAGAGAACTCAAAGGTTATCATTATGGGCGACAGCAAGGGAGCCTCGGTGCTGATCGGAAAGTAATAGCTGCCGGGCCGGAAATTTTATAGCCGCTTTTTACTTTTGCATTTGACCGGTACTCAGCGAAGCGATACTCGTACTCGAAATGGGCGGCGCTGAGTCGAGAAGCAGGGGAACCTATGAAACTGCTGGATAAATACATAGCCCGACAGTTTTTCTCAACCTATGTCTTCGCCGGTATAAGTTTCACCGCCCTGTTTCTTCTCGTCAATCTTATAGAAAATTTAGGCCGCTATATCGACAAAGGGATAAGAGCCGAACAGATAATCCTGTATTACTGGAGCCTTATCCCTGAAACAGTCCTGTTGATTTCCCCGTTAAGCACTCTGCTCGCGTCTCTCTATATCACGGGACGCATGTCAGGGTCGAGTGAACTGCCGGCCATGAAAGCGGCCGGTGTCGGCATGCATCAGCTGCTCAAGCCGTTTCTCGCTGTAGCATTGCTTATATCGGTCTTCAATATCCTTAATGCCGGCTGGCTGTACCCTAAAACATCTGCATTGAAAAACAGGTTTGAAACGGAGCATCTCGACAAAACCTTCGAGAATGTTTCGGGAAGCAAAAACATACATATTCTTGAGTCACGCAACAGAATACTATCTATCGGAGCGCTTGACCCGCAGAAGATCACAGGCCTGAACATTTCTATCGAGACCTTCGAAGGCCCTGTTATTGCCAGTCGAATCGACGCGAAAAAAATCTCCTATGACCAGTCAATCGACCGATGGATCCTGCATGAAACCAAAACACGTATTTTCAGCGAAAAGGGTGTGCTTTACAGGGAAAATCCCGGAAACGACACACTGCAACTGTCTCTGACCGCATCGTCTCTCAGGGACCTCGGCATCCAGCCGGATGAGATGGATATCATCCAGCATTACCGCTATATTGGTGAGAAGCAGGAAGCAGGCTTTTCAAATCTCGGCAGGGTCATTGTAAAATTTCATAACAAACTGGCCCTGCCTCTGGCATCGTTGATTATTATTCTGATCGGGGTTCCTCTTTCCTCCCGAAAAAAGCGTAGCGGGCTTGCTCTTGAGTTCGGCATCAGCCTCTTCATAGGATTCACCTACCTTGGTGTACAGAGAACACTCTCTACAGCCGGGTACCGGGGCCTGATCGATCCGGCGTTTGCAGCGTGGCTGCCAAATCTGCTGTTTCTTGTCATAGGTGTCGTTATCTATAAAACCGCAAACAAATAAGCCATGACAACAACCCGGCCGCTGATTGCCCTCATGACCGACTTCGGACTTCAGGACCCCTATGTCGGAATTATGAAAGGTGTGATTGCCGGTATTTCCCCGCGTACCCCGGTAATAGACCTTACCCATTGCATCTCCGCTCAGAACATACTGCAGGGCGCTCTGCTGCTTGGTTCATCCTCGCCATACTTTCCTGACGGAACAATATTTGCAGCGATTGTCGATCCGGGAGTCGGGACGGAACGAAAAGCCATTGCACTCGTAACGGAATCGCAGGTATTCGTTGCACCTGATAACGGATTGTTGAGCTCTGTCATGAAAAAGCAGAAAATCAGGGCATGTTACACCATCACCAACCCTTCATGTATGCTCCCCGATCAAAGTGCGACGTTCCATGGAAGAGACATTTTTTCACCTGTCGCCGCACACCTTGCAAATGGCCTCGAACCTGCAATGCTTGGAAGCGCCCTCGATCCTGAAGAGTGTAAACGGATTGAAATTCCTGAAAACAGCACCCGTGACGGAGGAAGTTCATGGGAGGGGGTCGTTCTTTATTCCGATGTGTACGGCAACCTGATAACCTCGTTTACAGGCAACATGATCACAGAGGAGAAACAGGCGCTGGGAATACGCACGAAAAACAACCGCATACTGCCGATTCATCGGACTTATGGAGACGTGGCAGAAGGCGAAGCCCTTGCATATACAGGCAGCAGCGGTTTCATTGAAATCGCAATACGCAACGGCAATGCATCACAATCGCTCGAACTGCTGCCCGGTGACCGGGTGATGCTTCTCTACGCCTCGTGATACACGGCCAATATCCGGGCCTAACTGCCTATGTACTCCTTGAGAACTTTACTGTACGCAGACTGACGCAGTCTCCTGATTGCCTTCTCTTTAATCTGACGCACCCTTTCACGCGTAAGCTTGAATTTTTCACCTATCTCCTCCAGGGTAAGAGGATTATCCATTCCGATACCAAAATAGGAACGGATAACGTCGGCCTCACGGGGAGCAAGCACCGAAAGCGAACGTTCCACTTCAAGGGTCAGTGAGTCGCGGGTGAGGCCATGGTCGGGTTTGTGACCATCATTCTGAAGTACATCGAGCAGCCGGTTATCGTCCCCCTGGGCGAACGGAGCGTCCACGGAAACATGACGGCCCGCAATTTTCAGTGTATCGGCGACATCCTGGGAATCCATATCGAGAAGATTTGCAAGCTCCTTGGTATTGGGATCCCTTTCATACTCCTGTTCGAGCTGGCTATAGGCTTTACTTATCTTGTTGAGCGTGCCGACCCGGTTCAGGGGAAGACGCACAATCCTTGACTGTTCGGCAAGAGCCTGAAGGATCGACTGCCTTATCCACCAGACAGCGTAGGAAATGAATTTGAAGCCCCTGGTTTCATCAAAACGTTTTGCTGCCTTGATGAGCCCGAGATTCCCTTCATTGATAAGGTCACCCAGAGTCAACCCCTGATTCTGGTACTGCTTGGCTACGGAAACAACAAAACGCAGATTTCCCTTGATAAGCTTGTCCAGGGCACGCTTTGCTCTCTTGTATTCCGGAGTATCGACAGGCATGTCATAGCCCTCCTTGATCGCTCTGGTAAGCTTCACTTCATCTTCAGCCGTCAGAAGCTCATATTTTCCAATCTCCTGCAGGTAGCGATCAAGAGAAAGACTCTCGCGATTGGTGATCTGTTTACTTATTTTTAATTGCCGCATTGACACTCTCCGTCTTGCTTATTCTTGGAACACCTTTTTTCCACGGTGATCATTCAAAAACGACTGCCTCATTCTCCATGCATACTCAGGATCAGAGGCATGATACCTATACGGAACCCATATCATGGATTCCATCAGTTAGCGAGAACCTCCAGGTTGGCCTGCAGCTTGCCGAGGTTGCTTTTTGCTTCTGCCAGTTTCCTGCGCTCGCTCTCAACAACATCTGCAGGCGCATTGTCAACAAAGCCCTTGTTGGCAAGTTTTTTCTCTACGCGCTTCACATACGAGAAAACATTGTCAACCTCTTTCTCAAGACGGGCAATCTCTTTATCAAACGAAATCAACCCTTCAAGGGGCATAAAAAGTTCATTACCGTCAACCACAGAACTTGCAGAGTGAGGCGGACGCTGCATATCACCGTCCGATACCTCGACGCTGCAGTCCGTCATCTGCCTCACGATATGCATGTTGGCAGCAAATATTTCCCTGGCAGATGCATCCATGGTACTGATCACCAGGTTTGCTTTCATGTCATGCGG
>JAKSCY010000470.1 GCA_022360355.1 Chlorobiales bacterium | reverse complement strand
GCGCCGCACAGGACACAGTGGCCAGCGCCTGGTTGGCCGCCGGTGACCTGGTGCCCTGGCGGATCGCACAAGCCGTTGGGCCGACCGGAAACCCCTGTAACGTCAGAGAGCGATTACTACAGCTCTGTGCCACACACGTGATCAAACAGGGACCCGATGGTGCACTGGAAACACTCGCCGAAGTGCGAACCGAAATAGGAGAAAACCTCTACTGGCACGCAGCTGTCACGACGCTTGCCGCGGTTACCGAGCCGAAACAAGCAGTGGCACGTTGGTTGGAGCTGGCAACGGCAGAACAGGTGCCCTGGTCGACGGCGCTGGTTGAACATGGCGCCGCCATCTGGTGCCACCTCGACAAGTCCCGGCTGCGCACTCTCGAGCATGACCTCGGCAACCTTGAAGACCGTTGCGCTCTCCGAGCTTGCCTGCTCGAGCAAAGATCTGACCAGGTCGCATGGCCTGAGGTACACGCCGCGCTCAACGTGGTCGAACCGGGCGATGACCAGCTTCACTGGACGATACGGGCGGTGAACGCAGCTGTCTCGTGCGGGGTAACGATGGATCATGCGCTGGCCGAGCTCACAAGCCACCTGATCCAACGGCGTTACGTCGCTCCGCCCCGAGACCTGGCTCGTTTTCTCGATCTGGTAGCTGCGGTGAACCCCTCGGAGCTGCAACGCCAGCTGGAGAACGTGCTCTGGTCTCCGCATGCGGACGAGGAGCTTTTACGAGCTATCGTCAGCAAGGCACACAACCGTTTCCTGCAGGAGCTGCTGCTCGCTCGGCTCGAGAGCTATGCCGCTCACGTTGCCGGGACCGATGCCGGCGGCTTCATCCTGCGCCGGGAGCTACTGACCGAGCTGACGGTTCGTCTGAGCGTTCGGGATCGCGACCTGACATGGCTGGAACGGGCCATACCCCGTTGTGCAACCAGCGAGCTGGACGGGCTGAAGAGCCGAGCTGCGGAGCTCCTGGCCAGGGCAAGGCAACACAAGCTCGCGACACAGGTGGTCGAGGGCAATGAACGGGTCGCCGGCATCGAGTCGTACCGGGTGCGGCTGCTGACTCGCCTGCGCATGGGTGTTGACGAGGCGCAGCTCGACGAGCTGCTGGC
>JAKSCY010000695.1 GCA_022360355.1 Chlorobiales bacterium | reverse complement strand
GGCTGGAAACTGCACAGGATGCGCAAGCAGGTTCAAAAAGATCCCGCCAACAAGACCTATACGGACTTTGCCATTCAGCCTGTGGAAGATGCCGAAGAAGAGAACCTTGAGATCTTCAACCTGAATGACGCGTCCCGGGAAGCGGTCGCCAAGGCCAAGCGGCAAAAGGAAATTGTCGAGAAGACGCGCAAGGAAAGCGACCAGCCAATGGAACCGGCGCAATAAATCAGAAACAACGCCGTCCCGGCTTCAGAGCCGAGACTTCGTCCATTTCTGGCGAACGAGCAAGTTTCAAGGTTGCAGAACGCCGAATTGGGCCCGGAATACCGCATTGTTTCGTTCCGGAAACCAGCGGCCATCGGTCACCAGCCAACAGCGCCTCATAAGGGCTGGCCTTTTGGCATCTTTTCCGGCAGGTTGCCCGGATGGTCCTCTTGCCCATGGCCGTCCTAATGATTACTCTACGAAGCACAGTTTTTGACAAGTAGGAGGCACTCATGTGGATTACCCGTAAGGAGATGGCCGCGGCCCTGGGTATCCAACCGAACAGCGTTCGGGCCAAGGTGAAAAAAGGCCAGATTGAGAGAACTACCCGGGGAGGAAAAAACTACTACAGGATCGTAGAATCGACGACCGGAGGGAAAACCGCCAGGCAGTTCGATCCACCTCCGCTTACCGATTCTAATCACCGTCAGGCGGAACCCCGCAGAATGGAGTGCCCATCGTCCGGGAGTGTCAACCCGAAGGAAGTGCTGCTGGATCAGTTGGCCTCCATAAAGGTTGCCAAGACCATGGACGCGATTCAGAAGGGAGACGACATGGACCTGGCGACTGATGAGATCAATAGAGATCTCGAAGCCACGCTTTCCATGTTTCGGCGAAAACGAATAAATGAAATCGAAGCTGCGCTGAAAAGGATAGAGCAGGGAGAGTACGGAATCTGCGAAGAATGCGGAGAGGACATCCCCGAAGCACGGCTCAGACTCTTTCCTGCAGCTGAATTCTGCGTAGGCTGCCAGGAAGAACATGACAAACTGAACAAGGCCAGAGGTGCGTCGGAATCGAGAGACGAGCTGTGGTTGTAAATGCGTGCCCGGAGGCGCTTGCTTGTGGGCGCGGAATCACGGTAAAAGCAACCTCGGCTAAATCGACTCACGGCAGTAGGCGAAAACGCTACACGTAGCTCGGAAATTTCCGGATGAAGGTTCTAAATGAATCTTCTCCGGACCCTATCTAAAAGAGCTGTTCCAGTTCTGAATTGACACTCCGTCCGACTAAGCTGAGTCATCGTAAGGTTTGGTGATGAGGAATCCCACGATTGAGCCGACTGCATGTTTTTCGAAGGTATTATTGCTTGGACCACATCAGGGAATCCCTACGATGCATGGGGAGAGATAGGGGATGCGTTGACAACGGCTACCATTCCTTTGATAGTTCCGGTAGTATCGGAAACGGATCGCCAGGGGGCTTGCCGCAGGAG
>JAKSCY010000251.1 GCA_022360355.1 Chlorobiales bacterium | reverse complement strand
GTCCCCATCGTCTAGCCTGGTCCAGGACATCGGCCTTTCACGCCGAAAACACGGGTTCAAATCCCGTTGGGGACGCCAGGTTGTTCAGGGGGTCGGAGGTTTATTCCGAGTCCCCTTTTTTGTGCCGGGTACTTTTCCAGGCCTTTTCCTTAACAAGATGATGCCCGGGTGAGGTTGGGACAAAATAAAAAGGCCAACCATTGACTCGAAAACGATCAGAACCGACGCTTAGAGGAGTTTAATATTTAACTAGCCGCATCCGTTTGCTATGATGATCGGGAGGCGGCTCACCCTCTGCCTTCTCAAAATTATAATTAAATTATAGTCGGTTATATTATTCGTTTGTAACCGAAGAGGCGGAGCTTTAAGCTGATAGGGAACATCCTGCCCTTGCCCGACTCATCCGGAAAGGCATTCGAACCTCCTTTGCAGGTTTAAGCCCGCCGAGCTTAAGCTCCGACCCTAAGCAGCACTCAGGATCCCATCCCCATCCTAGGCTGGCCGCACCGATCTCCTGGATATTGGGAATAAACAAGATTGGAATAACTTTATGGCAGGACTAAATTTAACGGGTCTTAAACCAGCAGGGTTCGTCAGATGAGGCAGATCAAGGCGATTGTCATCGTCCCGGCCTACAATGAGGCTGAGACCATGGCCCTTACAATCCAAATGGTAAAGGAGGAACTCAGCCGACTGGAGGAGAAGGCCGTTTCCGGCTCGGTCATGGTGGTGGACGATGGGTCTACGGATAGCACGGCCGATGAGGCCCGCCGAGCCGGAGCCGACCGGCTCATAACCCACAAGCTGAACCAGGGGCTGGGAGCTGCGGTCCGGTCCGGATTGGAACAGGCATATGAGGCCGGGGCCGACGTTGTAATCAAGTTCGATGCCGACCAGCAGCATGATCCCAAGGATATCCCCGCCTTGATCAAGCCGATCGTAGATGATGAAGCGGATCTGGTCTATGGCCACCGGTTTGAAAGGATCGAGTACCGGATGCCTTTTGTGCGCCGCATGGGAAACATGGCCTTTACCGCTCTCATGCGCTGGCTGACCGGTTGGCCCCTGAAGGACAGCCAACCGGGGATATTCGCCGTCCACCGCCGCTACCTGAAAAACTTCTATCTCCCCGGCGATTACAACTACTCCCAGCAGCTACTTCTGGACGCCTATCACCGGAGGATGAGGTTCGCCCATGTCCCGGTCTCCTTTAGAAAACGGCTGACCGGCCAATCCTTTGTCTCACCGGGCTACCCTCTCAAGGTCATGACCCAGATCCTGATGGTCGTGATCGGGGTTAAGCCCCTGAAGATCTTCGGGCCGCTGGGCTTGTTTTTTCTAGGGGCGGGAGGGATCCTATTTCTGTGGGAGATGTCCGAGTGGATCCTGGGCTTTACCGCCAAACCGGTCAGGCACGTCAACGCCGTCATGGGTCTCACCCTTTTCGGGCTTCAGACCCTGTTTTTTGGGTTTTTGGCTCACCTTATCGTTCAACTCAACCGACGCCTCTGAGTTCAGACCCCTGTGGCCTGGAACCGCCTTCAGGATATGGAGCCCAAGCCGATCGTCCCCTTCCGGTCCTCAAAAGCAACCCCCTTCTTGGGCCGAGCCTGGCCCTGGCTGGCCACTTTTGTCGGCGGCCTGCTCTTCATTACCCTCCTCAGTCGGATATCCTTCTCTGACTTTTCAGGTCTGATCAGGGAGGCCGACAAGCCGCTTCTTGTTCTGGCCGTCCTGGTCGGACTGACCACCACCATCCTCCGGGCCCTACGGTACTGCTTCTTTTTTCCCTCACCGGATCGTTTTTATATCCTGTATGGCGTTTTTGCCTTACTTCGGCTGATCAACTACTGCCTCCCCTTCCGGACAGGCGAGTTGGCCTCCTTGGCCCTTCTGAAGAAGCTGAGATTGTCGCCCACGATCTCGGAGACCTCCCCGGTCTGGCTGATAATCAGACTGACCGACCTGGCCGCGGTGGCCTTCCTCTTCAGCCTGATCCTGGCCCTGGAGGGAACTGTCCTCAGGACCGGGCCGGTGGTTGGTTGGTCGATCCTGTTTTTGGCTCTGGTTTCCCTCGGCGGCTTGGCGGCCACCCCAGCCACCGGCCGGCGGCTGGCCCAGAAGATCGCGACCAGGACCAAGAGAAACTGGCTCCGAAACCACCTGGCCCGACTCATCCAGGGCTTTGATCGTCTCAATCACCGGTCCATTGGTTTAGCTT
>JAKSCY010000684.1 GCA_022360355.1 Chlorobiales bacterium | reverse complement strand
TATCTTTTCGCTTCACTTGCCGGAAACCTGCATCCCGCGGCAGGGTATGCTGTTCTTGCAGCGGGGATAGGAATCTTCTGTGTTCTGGCTGTCACACTCTTGTCATTTTGGCGATCCCCTTCCACGCCGGCTTTTCCGCAAAATGAAGCTTCACCTTCCTACGATGCCTATGTGCGCTACCTCGGCAAGTCCCAGCCTGCACACCATATGCACCCTGAACCCATAAAAGAACAGAGAGATCAGCGATGGATCAAAACCAACCACAAGCTGCTCGAGGTCGATGCGCTGAATATCACCAAGGAACTGGCGATCAAAAACTTTTTCGTAGGCGCTTTCGCCCAGAACACATCCTACGGCACGACAACGTCATTGATGAACAACCTGAAGCTTGTATGGCGGATCTACAAACTTCATCATAAAAAACACTACAGCAGGAACCTGCTTGCCCTCTACCGGTTCACCTATGAATCGCTTCCTCTTTCGGATTTCAACAAGGAAGAGCTTCCATCGCACATCAAACCTATTATCCAGTCATCTTTCAGCAACACTCTCGCAACGCTTCTTCCGGGCGGAAACCTGCTCACCCCTTTCTTTCTCAACCTTTTCCTTGCCGGTTCCACAAACACCTACCTTACCTGCCTTGCCGGTATTATCAGCACCCATTACTGTCAGTCGTTTTCTGAAGAAGACAAAGCTGAAATAGTCCGTCAAAGCCAGTTCGAGGCATCATTCATGCTTAAAGAGGTTGTCAAAGAGTGTAATCCGATACTCTCGCAAACAATCAGCAACGCGGTTAAAAAAGCCGGGGTGGAAAGCCTCGACAACGTTCAGCCACCCACATCAGGCAGCAACCTTGCCCAAGACATTGTCTCTCATGTTGCACAATCGCTGAAAAACATCATCAAGGAAAACGTCGAGTCGGAGAAGGAAAAACCTTAATCATCAGGGCTGAATAGCTTATTGGCAAGATAGCTTGATAAGCCTTTTTGAATTTTCCCTTTACCCTCTTAATCCCCTGAAAAACTCCTGAAGGAGACTCTGGGCCTTGTGCTCGAGAATGCCGCCGTACACCTCCGGCTGATGGTTCAGTTCCGGTGAGGCCGGAATGTTCATAACGGTACCGCATGCACCCATTTTCGGGTCATATGCGCCAAACACCAGCCGGCCAACTTTTGCGTTCACGATTGCCCCTGCGCACATCGGGCAGGGCTCAAGAGTCACCGCAAGCGTACAGTCAATGAGATATTTGCTCCCGAGAGTAGCCATTGCCGAGGTCAACGCTATCATTTCGGCATGTGCAGTTGCGTCCGTAAGTTCCTCAACCTGGTTATATCCTTTTCCGATAACATGGCCGTCAACGTCAAAAACCACTGCGCCGACCGGGACCTCTTTTTTTTCATACGCCTTGATCGCTTCGCGAAAGGCCTGCTCCATGTAGTAAGAAAGATCCATGCCTCAGATGTGAACGTTTCAAATTGCCCCGGCAAAGCCGGGATGCAGAATTTTATCTAACCGTCATTTTTTGCTATTATAAGCTTTTTGTTTGCCAATCTCATGAGCAATCACCTTGTTGTGCCATTTTTAACAAACATGCAAGACCATGAATATTCACGAATATCAAGGTAAGGATATACTGCGTAAATTCGGGGTTTCCGTACCTAAAGGCATCGTCGCTTTCTCCTCCGATGAAGCAAGGCAGGCAGCCGAGCAGCTTTTTGAAGAACAGGAATGCAGCGTTGTCGTAGTCAAAGCCCAGATACACGCCGGCGGACGCGGAAAAGCCGGTGGCGTCCAACTCGCCAAATCCCCTGAACTTGCACATGATATCTCCCGTCAGATGCTCGGTGCAACGCTGGTAACCCACCAGACCGGACCGGAAGGCAAAGAGGTCAAACGACTGCTTATCGAGGAGGGAATGAACATTGAAAAAGAATTTTATGTAGGAATAACCCTTGACCGCGCGACATCAAACAATGTTCTGATGGTCTCCACCGAAGGCGGGATGGAGATCGAAAAAGTTGCTGAAGAAACACCTGAGAAACTGCTTAAAATACAGGTTCATCCCCTTCACGGGATTCAGGGGTTCCAGGCTCGTCAGGCGGCATTTTTCCTTGGACTTGAAGGCGATAAATTCAAAAATGCCGTAAAGTTCATCACCGCCCTGTACAATGCATACACTTCTGTTGACGCTTCCCTTGCGGAGATCAATCCCCTGGTAATCACCAAAGAAGGCCGAGTCCTGGCTCTCGACGCTAAAATAAACTTTGATTCCAACGCCCTCTTCCGTCACAAGGACTTTCTTGAACTCAGGGACACCAGCGAAGAGGATCCTTTCGAGGTTGAAGCTTCGAAATCAAACCTCAATTACGTCCGGCTCGACGGCAATGTCGGCTGTATGGTAAACGGCGCCGGACTGGCGATGGCAACGATGGACATGATTCAGCTTGCCGGCGGAAAACCTGCAAACTTCCTTGACGTTGGCGGCGGTGCCAGTCCGGAGACCGTAGAAGAAGGCTTTAAAATCATTATGAGCGATAAAAACGTCCGGGCTATTCTTGTCAACATTTTCGGCGGGATCGTACGTTGCGACCGTGTAGCCGGCGGTGTTATTGAAGCTGCGAAAAAGGTTGATCTGAACCTTCCGGTCATTGTAAGACTTGAAGGAACCAACGCCGAAGTCGCCCAGAGAATGCTTGATGAATCCGGGCTCAACCTTATTGCGGCAAACGGGTTGCGGGATGCCGCCCACAAAGTCAACGAAGCCCTTGTAGGGTAAAAAAACACAAGACCCTCGCTAACGAGAGTGATTTGTGTTGGAAGAAAAAAGGTACACCAAAAAAGAGGAGATCACAGAGAAGTAAAACCAGCTACAGAGGCGCTCTCGCGCCTCTTTCACCGGGTTCAACAACAGACCAGAAACACCAGAAAACATGGATCACGTTATCTCAACACATATCAACATGTACGTAACCTTATCATCAAAACGCCGGTCTGTTGCAGAACATTTCAAGCAGCAACACTAACCTAACTGGATAGTAAAAGTACTTGTTCCTACCCAAGCACTTTCATAATATGGGACGACCTTTATTCGTAAACCTTGCGTTCTCTTCGAAAAAAAATAAAAAGCGTAAGCATCACCCTCAGTATGTGACACATGCCTCAAAGCGACAGTAAGCCGGAAAAAGGGATATGCAGTTCCTGTGGCCTCTGCTCGATCCAGGAATGGCCAATGCATGAAAGCCTTCAAAGCTGCGTATTTGCCAACGGATGGCTGGGAAAGAGGGAGAAAAAACTGTTCGGGAGAGAACGGAGCCTGAGCAATCCCGAAGAAATGCGTTTCGGCATTTCGCACGAGCGGTTTACCGCACAGCTTAAAAACCCGCTGCCCGGCGCCCAGTGGAGCGGAATCATCACAGAAATAGCACGGAGGGCGTTCGAAAGCGGAATGGTTGATGGTGTGATAACATTGCATCGCAGCACCGAAAACCACTTTTTCTCAAAACCGGTGCTGGCCCTCTCCCCTGAAGAGATTTATGAATCCAGAGGCAACAAGCCGGTGCTCTCCCCTGTCCTCAAGTCGCTGCAAACCGCTTTCAGAAAAAAGCTCAAAAAAATCCTTGTCATCGGCGCAGCCTGTCATATACACACGTTGAGGGATTTTCAGGAAAGATTCCACTACCTGCGCGACATGGATATATACACTGCAGGTATTCCATGTGTCGACAATGTTCAGAGAAGCAGATTCAACTGGATACTCGAAAGAATATCCAGATCCCCCGGCACCGCCCGCCACATGGAATTCATGCAGGATTTCCGTATCCATATCAAACACTCAGGCGGCTCCATTGAAAAAGTTCCTTTCTTCAGTCTGCCGGAGGAACTGTCGAACCCTGATATTTTTCCCGAATCCTGCATGAGCTGTTTCGATTACCTCAACAGCCTGTCGGATATTACCATCGGTTACCTTGCCGCCAGGCTGCTTCCCGATCAGAACCGCCAATGGGTAATCGTCAGAACGGAAAAAGGGAAAAAACTGCTCGACCTGGTTGATGATGAGCTTGAACGCCATCCGGAACATGGCGATTGGGAGTGCAAAAAGTTTGTTCAGGGAACTGCCGAACGCACCATAGAAAGTATGAAAGGGCTGAAAAAATCATACTCTCCCGACAGAAAAATACCGTTATGGCTCGGGCAGGTGATGTCCTGGCTGCTCAGTGTAAACGGTCCGCAAGGTGTCGGGTTCGCACATTACTCGGTTGATTTTCACCTGATCAGGCACTACTACTTTGTCAAATACAGATACCCGGAACAGCTCACCCTGCTCGTCCCCCGGCATGTCCGATCAATTCTCCAGGAGTACAACCTCCCGCTGTAAACCCTTATATGATCAGGAAAAAAAGTCCCGCTTTCTGAACGGCGCGGCCAGCATTCTGAAAAGGATTTTGGTTTTGGTCAACCACTGAATCCGCTGTGTTCTGCCGTTGCCCGCAAGCATTTTTTCACAAAGATATTTCGTAACAGTTTCCACATCGTCGGCCATCATATTGTAAAATTTCCTCTTTTTCATACTCTCGGGAGAACCGTCCCCAACCGTCTCCCGAAGAAGATCGGTAACAACCATGCCGGGGCTCAGGCTACCGATCAGAACAGGGGAATCTTTAGCTTCATTGGCAAAGGCACGGGTAAAGTATCGCAGTGCGCTTTTCGTTGTACCATATATTGACATACCATCCATGATAAACCCGTCGCTTCCGAGCCCTTCCATGTTGTATATTTTTCCACCCCCATGCTCACGCATGGCGAGAAAAGGAACAACCGTCCCGTGTATAACTCCAAGAACGTTGCTGTCAAAAACATTTTCTATTGTTTTCTGATCCAGTTCCCATACTTTTGCGGTCTCATGAGCGATACCGGCATTATTCACCCAGATATCCACCGTGCCAAAACGTTGTACAGCCGTCTCAAGCAGGGCCTCCATATCGCTCCGCTCCCTTACATCAGCGGTGACAGCCTGCAGCCTGTCACCGAAAGAGGCAAGCTCGCGCAACACCCTCCGGACACTGTCCTCTGTTTTACCGTTGATGGTAACAAAACAACCTCTCTCAAGAAATCTCTTCGCGAGACCAAGACCGATCCCCCTTGTTCCACCGGTAATAACTATTGATTTCATAACCCACCTTTTCAACGTATTCTTATGCTTCTTTAGCCTGTAAGGTACAACACCTCCCCTTCACTCCATGCAGCTTTCGTGAATTATTGTATC
>JAKSCY010000482.1 GCA_022360355.1 Chlorobiales bacterium | reverse complement strand
TTGCCAACTGAAGACTGCTGACTGATTACTCGTCACTGCTCATAAAGAGAAGAACAGTTTTCTAAGGTGGGTTCTGGCGCTGGAAAGAATTTCACGGACTTCCGTTTCGCTGACGCCTTTGATTGCGGCGGTTTCCGCCGGGCTTTTTTTATCCACCTCGACCATGCGATAGATTTCCTGTTCGGATGCAGGCAGTTTGTCAATGCAGGCAAGCAGTCTGGCGTTGTCAGACGATAAAGAGCCGTTTGTTGTGTTGACGGGACCGGAGTTGCCGGGCTTTTGTGTTGTATGTTTGATCAGCTCTGTGTCGGTTGCGGGTGTCGGATATGCCTCGTTCACTGCGCCGAACAGGCGGACAAATGTATGAAAATCAAGTCCGGCGGCTTCACTGGGAGAGATCTTTCTTTCCAAAATATCTGCAGCAAGATGGCGGAACTTTTCTCCAATTTCAGGGAGAGCTACGGCAAAGTCAAAGCTGTCGTCTTTATCTCTTGCGGCAGGGTTGTATGGCAATCGCATCAGAATATTTATCCCCGCGGCAGTTGCGTATTTTTCAGCAATGCCGCTGCCGTCATCCCGGTTGATAATGAGCCCGAGCAGTTTGGACTGGCCGCCAACGGTTTTAAAGTAATTGTTTGCCTGGCAGATATTGTTTGCGGTGAAAATCGACTGACGGTCGTTGGTTGTGAGCAATATGACCTCTTCGCTCAGTGAGCGTGCAAGGGGCGTGGCAAAGCCGCCACAAACAACGTCACCAAGAAAATCCATCAGAATGATATCGAGATCCCATGAGAACAGCCCTAACTTTTCCAGTACATCAAAACCTGAAATGATGCCCCTTCCTCCACATCCCCGGCCAACCTGCGGGCCTCCAAGCTCCACTCCGTAAATCGGTTGCGGAAAACCCGGCAAATCTCTCCTGAAAACAATGTCACGGATTTGGACCTGTTCATTACGGTCATTTTTTTCGGCAAAGACTTCAGTAACTGTTGGCAGCGATACGCCTCCAAAAAGAGAGGTTGTTGAATCGTGTTTCGGGTCACAGCCGAGCTGCAGTACCCGTTTTCCCATAAGGGCAAACGTTGCGCCGAGGTTGGTTGTGGTGAAGCTTTTCCCGATTCCTCCTTTTCCGTATATGGCAATAGTGCGGGGTTTCATACAGCTCTGTTAAAATTCTTCGCGGTGTCCGGTTCCGGTTTGTGACTCTATGAGTTGTCCTTCCAGTTGAGAACCATTTTCAGGCAGTCGG
>JAKSCY010000794.1 GCA_022360355.1 Chlorobiales bacterium | reverse complement strand
TTGGTAACGGCGGGAATTATCGTCACCTACGCCGCCATGGGCATGAGACAGGAGGCAGCCAAGGCCAACGCCAGAGCGATCGTAACGGCCCGGGAGCTGGCCAGTGAGGTGGCCGGTAACGTGGCCGGGGTGATAAAGGCCGAGCTGGAGGTCGCTTTGGACGCGGCCCGGACCATGGCCCAGACCCTCACCACGGTAAAGGACAAGAAGAACCAGGCCGTGCTGGAGCGGAAAGAGGTCAATAGTTTTTTAAAGGTCATTCTAGAGCGTAACCCCCAGTTTGTGGGAACCTATACCTGCTGGGAGCCGGACGCCTTTGACGGCCGGGACGGCAGCTTCGCGGGTTCCGAGGGACACGACGCCACGGGCCGGTTCATCCCCTACTGGAGCCGAAACGCGTCGGGCGGGATGGCTCTGGAAGCGCTCATGGATTATGACAAGCCCGGGGTGGGGGATTACTACCAGCTTCCTAAAAAGACCAAAAAAGAGTGCATTCTCGATCCGTATATCTATCCCGTCCAGGGTAAGGACACCCTGCTCACCTCCCTGGTGGCCCCGATTACGGCCGAGGGCGCTTTTTACGGTATCGCCGGGGTGGACTTGGAGCTGGGCTTTCTTCAGGGTTTGGTGGACAAGGTCGATCATCTTTACGAGGGTCGGGGACGCTTGGCCATCATCAGCAACAGCGGTATCCGGGCCGCGGTCACCGGCCGGCCGGAGCTGGCCGGGAAGCACATGAAGGAGGTTTACCAAAACTTCAACGAGGATCTGGCCAAGATCCGGTCCGGGGAAAAGATGGTTGAACAGAGGGGCGAGGATCTGGAGGCCCTGGTCCCGATCAGCACCGGTCTGACGGTGACCCCGTGGGCGGTCAAGGTCCTGGTCCCCATGGAGATCGTCACCGCGGCCGCGGACGAGCAGATGAGGTCGGCCGTGGCGGCCCAATGGAAGATGATAGCCATAAGCGGAATATTGGTCGTGGTCGGTCTTTTTCTGCTGTGGTTCATGGCCCGGCGGATCACCAAACCGATCAGGATCGCCAGCCAGAGCCTGAGGGAGTCCGCGGATGAGGTGGCCTCCGCCTCGGCCCAGATATCCTCGGCCAGCCAGTCGTCGGCCGAAGGGGCCTCGGAGCAGGCCTCCTCAATCGAGGAGACCTCCTCCTCCCTGGAGGAGATATCCTCCATGACCCGTCAAAACGCGGACCACGCCAAGCAGGCCGACGATCTCATGAAGGAGGCCAGCCAGGTGGTGGAGGAGGCCAATGACTCCATGACCAAGCTGACCCTTTCCATGGGGGAGATCGCCAAGACCAGCGAGGAGACCTCCAAGATCATCAAGACCATTGACGAGATCGCCTTTCAGACCAACCTCCTGGCCCTGAACGCGGCCGTGGAGGCGGCTCGGGCCGGAGAGGCCGGGGCCGGCTTTGCCGTGGTGGCCGACGAGGTCAGGGATCTTGCTATTCGATCGGCGGATGCGGCAAGGGATACGGCGGATTTGCTTGAGGGGACCATGGTCCGGGTAACCCAGGGGGCCAGCCTTGTTTCCAAGGCCAATAAGGCCTTTGGCAATGTTTCGGAAGCCTCGGGTAAGGTGGGGCACTTGGTCTCCCAGATATCCTCGGCTTCCCGGGAACAATCCGAGGGCATTGCCCAGATTAATTCCGCCATTGCCGATTTGGGCCAATTGGTTCAGCAAAATGCGGCAACGGCCGAGGAATCCGCTTCCTCGTCCCAGGAGATGAAATCCCAGGCTGAACAATTGAAAATCCATGTGGGACGTCTTGTTTCCCTTGTCCAGGGAGGGGGGGCGATTGAAAGTGAGCCGCCAATGATTGAATCCCAAAATTCAAGCTCCCTTCCGTCACCGGAGACGCCCCGGGGGAATAGGGCGGAAAGGGAGGCGGATTCCCAGGAGATATTTAAGGATTTTTAAGCGTTTTACCGATGGGTTATATAGCGTCTTTTTTTTTAGGAGGTATCACCATGGCCATCCATATTCCGGGAGTCCCCCATCCCCCCATATCCAACCCACCGCCGGTAAGCATTCAGAACCAGGGAATCAGTCCCGGGACAAATTTGAGAAGTG
>JAKSCY010000813.1 GCA_022360355.1 Chlorobiales bacterium | reverse complement strand
GGGCTTATGATCAGCCGCCGGAACGTAGACCAGACGCTGGTCGAATAATTCACTATCGTCGGAATGAGCTACCATGACCGAACCGTCAGCAGATGCTCCTTTTGTGACCAGGATTGTCGTACAAGCGAAAGCCTGCACCGCACTCATCAAGCTGAGCAACAAAGTAACCGCAATGATCTTTTTCATGAGAACTCCTTTTTTTCTCAATAAAAGGAAACTCCCCTGACCGTGTCGGGTTCAGATCGCTGTGACATCCATTTCCGCCACATCGACGGTATTGTGTTCAATGACATAATCTTGGGGTAGGGGTGTTTTTTCTAATATATCGAAGTTAACTTTGATTAAGAACAAGAAATAGTGGACGCATAAACCATCGGCCATTTGCTCATTGGCAAAAATATCTGTTATGTTCTTCCGAAATTGTAAACCACGGGCCTTCCGTCTCTGTTACATGCCTCTAAAGCGTTGTACCCTGTGATGTGTTCCTCATGCGCGTTGACAACATTTCAGCCGCAGCCACATACAGAGGAGTTTGTTCCCGGTGGGCTTCCTTCTGTCTTGTAACCATCACGCTTCCACCAATCCAGACCGCCGATAAGTTCTTTTACCCGAAACCCGAGATTGGCCATATTCAAGGCCCCCTTTGTTGAAGCGTTGCACCCTATACCATCACAGTAGACAACAATCAATGCACCTTTATCGAGCTGCCCTGTTGTTTCCTCACTCATCTTTCGATGAGGAAGATTGATTGCTCCCGGAATGTGCTCCCTCTGATATGCTTCCGGCGAACGGGCATCAACTACCACGATGTTTTCTCCCGCTTCCAATGCCACCCGGAGGTCCCAGGAGTCCGTTTCAAAAGCAAGTTTGTTCCCGTAATACCGCAGTTGCTCATCCATAACGCCTGCTCCTCGTTTACTGTCACAAAATCTCTATGTATCCAGGATGGATCAAACAAAATCCCACATCATTGCGAAAAAATCAAGGAAATACGGGAACATAGGAGGCGATCGGAATAGCCTGCTGGTATAACTGCGCTAACAATGTCCCCTGACTTTCTTCAACTCCGCTTTAGCGATCGCTCTTTCCAGATCATGTAGATGCATGGATAAATCAACAGCTCCATGATAAAAGAGGTAAAAATACCACCCACCATGGGAGCGGCGATTCGTTTCATCACATCGGCCCCGGTCTCGTGAACACCCGACCACATAATGGGAAGAAGCCCCAGAAACAACGCAGCAACCGTCATCATTTTCGGGCGGACCCGTTTGACGGCTCCTTCCATGACCGCTTGCCTCAGGTCCTCTTTTGTGTTCATCTGATTTTTTTCTTTGAACCTTTTGTAGGCAAGATCGAGGTAAAGCAGCATAATGACCCCTGTTTCCGCATCGACACCGGCAAGCGCGATAATACCGACCCACACGGCAATACTGAGGTTGTAGTCCAGAAAATAAAGAATCCAGAAAGCTCCCACGAGAGAAAATGGGACCGCCAATAAAACAATTCCGGTGCGAATCCAGGAACGGGTGTTCATGTACAAGAGCAGCACGATGATTAAAAGCGTCAATGGAATAACCATGAGCAGCCGCTTCGTCGCCCGCTCCATAAACTCAAACTGGCCGCTGATGGCATAGGTGTACCCTACAGGAAACAGCCCCGGCTCCTGAAGCGTGTTTTTGAGCCGTTCAACGTATTTCGCGATATCCTGGTCCGATTCAAGGTCCACATAAACCCAGGAAGTGAGCAGGCCGTTTTCGTCCTTTATTACTGCCGGGCCGCGACTGGTCATTACATCGGCGATCTCCGAAAGGGGGATATGTTTTTCCCCGGAAACGGAAACCAGCGCCCGTTTGATTTTTTCGGTAGTCGACCTGAACGAGGACTGGTAGCGGATGTTGACGGGATATCGCTCACGGCCGGCAATAATCGTTGTGACATTCTGCCCCCCGATAACCCCCTCTATCAACTTGTTGGCCTGCTCCACACTCAGTCCGTATGCAGCAAGGTTCTCCCTTTTCAGCCTGATATCGATATAGTATCCGCCCTGTGACCGTTCGGCAATGACGGATCGCGTCCCTTCAAGGTTCTGAACTTTTTGCTCAACCTGAACCGCGATTTTCTCTATCTCATCAAGGTTATCCCCATAGACCTTGATCCCGATGGGCGTTCTTATCCCTGTCGTAAGCATGTCAATGCGTGTCTTGATGGGAAATGTCCATGCATTGGTAGTGCCCGGCAAATTCACCGTCTTGTTCAAAGCATCGATAAATTCGTCCCAATCGCGCCGTTTCATCTCCGGCCAGACAATACGAAAAGCGGGCTTGAGAAACTCGGGCATCCATGAAGAGTACCAGCGCTCATGATAACTTTCGGGCCATTCGTCCTGGGGATGCAGTTGAATGACGGTTTCCACCATAGAAAGCGGTGCAGGGTCGGTTGCCGTTTCGGCACGGCCAATCTTTCCGAAAACAGACTCGACTTCATCGAACTCCCCGATCAATTTGTTCTGTTGCTGCAGCCACTCCTTTGCCTTTTCAATGGAAATCCCCGGAAGCGTCGTGGGCATATATAAAAGGTCGCCTTCATTGAGCGGAGGCATGAACTCCTGACCAAGTTTGGAGTATACCGGCACAATACTCAAAATGAGGGCAAGGGAAACCAGAATAGCTCCGTTTCGATGTTTCAGAACAAACGTCAGGACAGGTGTATAGATCCGATGAAGCAGCCGGGAAACCGGATGAGTTTCCTCCGAATGAATACGTCCTGCCCAAAAGAAGTTTACGACCCTGGTCAACCAGCGGTTCCTGAACTCGACTTTTTTTGGAATGCGCAGCAGCCATTGAATGAGAACCGGAGCAAGCGTGATAGCCAGAACAGCCGCAAAAAACATGGAGAAATTTTTGGAAAAAGCCAATGGCTTGAACAACCGGCCCTCCTGCCCCTCAAGAGTAAAAACAGGCATAAACGACACGGCGATAACCAGGAGCGAAAAGAAGATCGGACGGGCGACTTCCTGAGAAGAGTGGAGCAGCACTTTGGAAACATCTTCCTTCTTCCCCTCCGACTCCCATTTTTCAAGACCTTTATGGCAATTTTCCACAAGAATAATCGCCGCATCCACCATGGCACCGATTGCAATGGCAATCCCTCCCAGGGACATGATGTTGGAGGATGCCCCGGAATAGTACATGGGTATGAACGAAAGAATGATAGCGACAGGAAGTGTAACAAACGGCACCAGAGCGGAACGAAAATGAAAGAGGAAGACAAGCACTATCGCACCGACCACAAGCATTTCCTCGATCAGTTTTTTGCTTAACGTATCGATGGAACGACCGATAAGCCGGGAACGGTCATAGGTGATCTCTATCCGGCTTCCCTCCGGGAGCGAGGGCTCTACACGCTGCAACACCTCTTTGACCTTGTCGATAATCCGATAGGCATCCGAGCCGTAGCGTGTAACGACGATAGCCGATGCCGCCTCACCCTTGCCGTTCAGATCCGATGCACCGCGCCTGAGCTCCGGAACAAGCTTCACGTTTGCAATGTGCTTGATGAGAATGGGAGCACCGTCCGAACTGACGTCGACAGCTATATTTTCAATATCCTCCAGGCTCTTGAGATACCCGAGACCCCGGATAAAGTACTCACGCTCCGATTGCTCTAAAATCTTTCCGCCGACATCGCGATTGGACTCTTTGACCTTCCGTATAACGTCTTGAATGGACAAACCGTAATACAGCAAGGCATTGGGGTTGATCTGGATCTGATATTGCTTGACATAACCGCCCACACTCGCCACTTCGGCAACCCCGGGAACCGCTTCGAGAAGATAACGTAGCTTCCAGTCCTGAAAAGAACGCAGATCTTCGATGGAGTTCCGCCCGCTCTCATCGACAATCGAGTATTGAAGAACCCAACCCACTCCCGAGGCGTCAGGACCCAGAGCGGGGTTGGCTCCCTCCGGAAGCTGTTCGCGTATCTTCGCGAGATATTCGATCGTCCTGGATCGTGCCCAGTAAAGGTCGGTGCCTTCTTCGAAAAGAACATAGACAAAGCTCAGCCCGAACATGGAATAGCCGCGCACATCGGTGACTTTGGGAGCAGCCACCATGCTCGACACAATAGGATAGGTGATCTGATCCTCTATGAGGTCGGGGGCACGGCCGTTCCACTCGGTAAGAACGATGACCTGAGGATCTGAAAGATCAGGAATGGCATCGAGAGGAATACGGTTCAGTGAATATATCCCCCACCCGATGCCGAATATGGTCGCAAGGACAACAAAAACAGGTTGCCTGCTGCAAAAGGCTATGATCTTTTCAACCATGCCTGCTTCCTTTAATGTTGATGGCCTGCACTTGTTCCGCCCGTTTTAATCTGGGTTTCCGAGTCGATAAGAAAATGCCCGTTGGTCACAACGGTGTCGCCCTCTTCAACGCCTTCCAGAATCTCAAAATAACCTTCGGCTTCATCCCCAAGCTCAACCTTTCGGGCTACAAAACGACCGTTACCGGCAACGGCATACACCATATTATGATCCCCGTTGAAAAGAATGGCCTCACGTGGAACGCTCAGGCGATTCCCTAATGGAATCCGAATCCGAAACTGCACAAAAGTGTTGGACTTGAAATCGATGCTTTTGTCTGATTTCACCAATGCCCGTACGAGTCTGGTTTTTGGATCGACAATGACCCCCATTGCTGCAATAATCCCTTCCTGTAGAATACGCCCCTTTTCATCGAGAACGTCTACCTGTTGACCGACCTTGACAATCCCCACATCTCCCTGATGGATAAAAGCCTCGAAATAACCCTGAGCATTACCGGCAGGCAAATGAAGGCCCAAATCAGATTTGCGCTCTTTTCTGATCAGGCCGATCCATTCCTGAGAAAGGCCCAGAAACCGAAGCTTCAACTCAGCCGACTGAATGAGAGAACGATCGCCCAGTTTCAAGGCTTCGATATACTCATTCTGTGCCACCCAGAGTTTCGGATCATGGGCCACCTTTCCGTAAACCAGAAGAGACCGGGTAAGAGAACGAACGGCAACACTATCTGTCCTGACTCCGATAATCTGGGTTCGAACAGG
>JAKSCY010000445.1 GCA_022360355.1 Chlorobiales bacterium | reverse complement strand
GTCGATACAAGGCGCTACAACCGGACTTGTAACCTTGATCGCGGAATCGTTCCGGGTAAACGATCAGCCTGCAAACTCGGCATTGAAAGGCGATCTCGTAACCATACCCTGTACAGAAAAAGTCCGTAAAAACGATAAGGTATATGTGTTGGAAAACATCCCGACGGGTCGGGATTGATAGCTCGATGGAGGAGGGAGCCTCTGTCAACTTTCTGTTACAGAGCATTGTTCTGTTTTGAAGTGAATTTTTTTAATGTACATTGGTCACAGCCGACAATACATTTGAACCGGAGTCTTACCGATGATCTACAAAGTTATAGCAAAGCGGGAGTTCGAGAAGTTTATCGATGCCCTTGTCAGGGAAAACCTTTCATACGGCCCGAAACAGGTTGACACCGATAAAAACGGGGAACCGATATATCAGTTCGTAGAAGTTACTGCTGTCAGTGACATTGCATTTGATTATACTGTAACCTATTCCTCGGCAAAACATTTTCTGCTGCCTTTCAGAGAAAATCTTTCGCACTTCACATACACCGACGGTGACTGGGAACAGGAAATCACCTATGACTCCAAACCCGTGGTTTTGATTGGCCTCAGGCCTTGCGACATAGGCGCCATAAACATTCTCGACAGCGTTCTGCTCAACGGGCATTTTCCATCACCACACTACCTTGCGAGACGCAAAAACACCTTTATAATCGGCATGGATCACCTTCCTCCTCCTGATTGTTTTTGCAAATCCATGAACCGCCACACAGTAACCAGCGGCTTTAACCTTTTTTGCTCGGACATTGGTGACAGTTACTACCTTTCCATCAACTCATCCAAAGCCTACAATTACCTGAAGGAATTCGAGGTAACGGATCCGACGGACGAAGACGACTGCAGACTTATTGAACGCCGTAAACTGATCAAGCAGAGTTTCAAAACCGATGTCGAGGTGACAGGGTTGCCAAGCTTTCTTGATATCGAATTCGACTCCCCTATCTGGACCAAGTGGGGTGACAAATGTCTTAACTGCGGCACCTGCGCCATGGTCTGTCCGACCTGTTACTGTTATAACATGGAAGACCGCCCCGATACCGACCTGCAGGGATCGTCCCGGCAGAAACAATTGTACTCCTGCAACCTGGTTGATTTTGCCGAAGTCGCGGGTGGACATAACTTCAGGCCGAAAAACGGCGACAGGCTGAAATACCGGTATTACCACCACTACCTTGGATTTGCTGAAAATGCCAATCAGCAGATCTGTGTAGGCTGCAACAGATGCGGACGAGCCTGCCTGGCCGGCATTAACCCCAAAGATGTCATTAATGACCTCAGAATGGAGAAAGAATCATGCATGATATGCGTTTCACAATCCCCTCCCAAGACATAAACCGGGAACCTTTTGCAGAGAATGTCCCGGATTTCCACTTCAGGTCTTCAGTTATGCAGACCGAAAGGGGCTATAAATGCCGTATAACAAATATCGTCCACCTGACAGAGCAGGAAAAGCTTTTTCAGCTCAGGATTCTCGACCCTGACGAAAGGAATTTATTCAGGTTCCGACCCGGGCAGTTTCTCATGCTGCAGGTTCCGGGTTACGGCGAAGTCCCTATCTCGATCTCAAGTTCGACAAGCAATAACGAACAGGTAGAACTATGCATCAGAAAAGCCGGACATGTCACCAGCGCTCTCTTTGAGGCCAAAGAAGGCTCCCGTGTCGCTATCCGGGGACCGTTCGGATCATCGTTTCCAATGGAAGAAATGATGGACAAAAACGTCATTCTCGTCGCCGGCGGACTTGGTATCGCTCCGCTTCGCGCTCCGCTTTTCTGGATCAACGACCACAGAGATCGTTACCGGAATGTACATATGCTCTATGGAACAAAAGAGCCGTCCCAGATGCTCTTCACCTACCAGTTTGAGGAATGGGAAAAAATCAACCATATCAATCTGCACACCATCGTTGAAAACGCATCACCGGAGTGGAACGGAAAAACGGGAATGATCACGGAACTTTTCAGCGAAATTACCATAGACCCTGAAAACACCCACGCCATAGTCTGCGGCCCGCCTGTAATGTTCAAGTTTGTCTGCAATTACCTCGATAAAAAGGGCATTCCCATGAACCGCATGTTTGTCTCTCTTGAACGGCGCATGCACTGCGGGATGGGCAAATGCTGCCGCTGTATGGTTGGATCTACATTTACCTGCATTGACGGCCCGGTTTTCGATTACTGGTCTGTTATGAATCTTAAAGAAGCGATTTAAGGAGTATGCCGTGCAACATCTCGGGTTCTCTCATAAAAAAATTAAAATAGGGTCATTTGATTTCACCTGTTGTGAAGGCTGTCAACTACAGTTTGCCAACAAGGAATCAACTCTTCCTGCTTTCCTGGAACTGCTCGATATCCGTAACTTCCGCGAAATATCATCGGAAAGGCATGATGATTATGATATCGCTCTTGTCGAAGGGAGCATCACCAGAGAAGATGAGGTCGAACGCCTGAAAACCATACGGAAAAACGCAAAAGTGCTGATAGCCTATGGCACTTGTGCCTGCTTCGGCGGTGTCAACAGTTTGAAGAACAACTTTCCGATCGAAGAAACCGTCCGTGAAGTCTACGGCAATCACGCTGTCGACACCCTGCCTGTCCGCAGGATAAGTGATGTTGTCGATGTGGATTTTTCAATCCCCGGCTGCCCGGTATCCAAAGAAGAAGTTGAACGGATTGTTGTCAGCATCGCTACCGGCTCGATGATCGACCTGCCAAAATATCCGGTATGCGTCGAGTGCAAGCAACAGCTCAACACCTGCCTGTTCGATCTCGGCGAGATCTGTCTCGGTCCCATAACAAGAGCCGGCTGTAACGCCGTCTGTACTACCGGAAAAACCGCCTGTCTCGGCTGTCGGGGCCCTGCTGATGACATCAACTTCGAATCGTTCATGCAGTTGGTAGCCGACCATAAGCTGAGCTCTGAAGACCTTGATGAAAAGCTTGGATTTTATAACTGTTTCGAGGAATTCCGTCATGACAAAAGTTGATTGCAATATTGATGTCCACTACCTGACAAGGGTTGAAGGACACGGCAATATTCACATAAGAATAAAGGAAGGAAAGCTGGTCGAGGCGACCTGGGCTGTTGTCGAAACCCCAAGGTTTTTCGAGATGATGGTCAAGGGAATGAGCGCCGAGAGAGTTCCGTTCCTCACTTCCAGGATCTGCGGCATCTGCTCGATCAGTCATGCACTGGCCAGCATC
>JAKSCY010000381.1 GCA_022360355.1 Chlorobiales bacterium | reverse complement strand
TACGACAAACTACCAAAGGAGTTCTCGCATATCCGCGAGTTGCTGCTCTCGACATTCTGGCATTCTCCCGAGCACTGGGAGCTTGCTCCAGAGCGGTACACAGGTGAGAATCACTGACCTTGTTAGCTCCTCAATGAGTTGAATCCGCAAGCTGCAACAGCAGAGAGCCTGTTGCGGCTTTTGCGTATGATAGAGTAGTGTATCTGAAAGGTTTATTCGTCGCAAAAAGAGGCGTCAGCCATGGAGTGTAAAAAAGAGGAGAATCTCACGAGGTGTAACTGCAGCTATGAACCCTGCTCTCGCAAGGGCATATGTTGTGAGTGCATAGCCTACCATAAAGACAAGGGACAGATCCCGGCATGCCTTTTTCCTGACGATGTCGAACGCAGCTGGGACAGAAGTATTGCGAAGTTTATCGAGACATACAGTAAGGATAACCTCTGAAAAATGCATTTTCAGAGGTTGTGCTCCCTGATGCACAGTTACTCTTCTTCGAGCGTAAAGCCGATTCGGACTGTTACCTGCCAGTAGGCGATCCTGTTTTCTTCAACATGGCATCGTGTTTCAACAACCTCAACCCAGCGAATGTGGCGGATTGTTGCCGCAGCCCTTTCTACGGCATTATTGACAGCATCTTCAATGCTGGAGGGTGAGGAGCCGACAAGTTCGATTTTTTTGTAAACGTGAGGCATGCTCATGGGTATAAATATGTTGTTTTTATGAGGTGGTTCATCCTGACGGAGTAAATCCGGTTATAATGACAAGTAACTAAATAGCGTGCATTATCCCAAGGGGTATCGCTAACCCCCGTGCTTTTGCCGCACTCGGGTTCTCCCCTGTTCAGACATTGGTTAACTGGAGATTCTCTGCTCGTCACTCATTGCCTTGTTGGTAGAGACTGTTGTTGCATGCTCGACCGATCACTCGGGTGATTGTTCGCATATGTTAAGGTGTTTTTTGCTCTTGCGTCACCCTCTTTTTGTGTTATTTTATAATTGAATAGTTATATAGTTATTAATAAAATTGTAACGAGGTTGTTACTATGAGTGAGCCACAGAAAAAAGTAGCGCTTATCGCATCACAGGGAACACTTGACTGGGCATATCCGCCGTTTATTCTCGGGTCGGCCGCCGCCGCCATGGATATGGAGGTAGTGATATTTTTCACCTTTTACGGCCTGCCGCTCCTGAACAAAAAGATCGAGGCCAAAGTCTCGCCGCACAGCAATCCGGCCATGCCGATGAAAATGCCGTTCGGGGGCAAGGATTTCCAGAGCATCAACTGGCCGGTGCCCAACATCATATCAGGAAACATTCCGGGCTTCGACACGCTTGCAACCAGTCTGATGAAAGAGACCTTCAAAAGCAAGGGGGTAGCGACCATCGAGGAGCTTCGGGAACTGTGCATTGATTGCGGTGTGAAGTTTATCGCCTGTCAAATGACCATGGATGTATTTGGTTTTACAAAAGACGACTTTATCGACGGCGTTGACTTCGGAGGCGCGGCCATGTTTCTCGAATATGCCGCCGATGCTGATATCCAGTTGTTTATCTGATTTTATGACAATGTTCCCTGGCTTGGCCTCTTCGTGCGTTTACCGGCTACTTCCGTTGCTGTGCCAGGGTGGTGGGGAACACCATAGGAGGGGAGGTGTATGAAAATTGCAATAAGTGGGAAGGGTGGGGTTGGCAAGACAACCCTCTGCGCCCTTCTGGCAAGGGAACTCTCAGAACAGGGCAAGAGGGTTCTGGCTATCGATGCCGATCCCAATGGCAATCTTGCCGAGGCGGTTGGCTATGACGAAGAGACAGCTGGGCGGATCGAGCCGCTGATTGAAAAAAAAAACCTTGTTGAGGAACGGACTGGAACCAAGCCCGGGAGTATGGGGGGCTGCTTTGTCCTTAACCCGAAAGTCGATGACCTTGTTGAAAGATTTTCCGTCGAGATAAATGGTCTGAGACTTATGGTTACCGGAGAGCTGAAGGAGGCGCTT
>JAKSCY010000235.1:10000-21996 GCA_022360355.1 Chlorobiales bacterium | reverse complement strand
CGGTCTTTGCTGTCCTTTTTTTACGCCTGATTTACCTGCAGGTTTTCGAATACAAGGAACTGGGATCGATCTCTGATGCAAACAGCCTCAGAAGGGTATGGTTACAACCTCCTCGAGGAAGGATGATTGATCGTAACGGTATCGTCGTAGTTGACAATCAACCTCTTTATACCGTAAAGGTCATACCGTCCGAGTTCACCGATTCATTGAAAAAGAACACCCTTGCGTCCCTTCTTTATATTACCTGGGAAGAACTTTCGGAAAGGATAGAGAAAGGATTCAAATACAACCGTTTTACTCCTGCTGCCGCCGGCAGAGACATCGAGCCGCAGGAAATGATGCGCCTCAGTGAAAACCTCTGGCGGCTTCCGGGTGTAATGATCGAGGTTGACAACAAGAGAAAATACCCTGCACAGGTCAATGCATCCCACATTTTTGGCTATCTGAACTTTATTTCGAAAAGCCAGCTTGAGGCGATGTCTGAAAAAGGCTACACCCCTGACGATAAAACAGGCAGCAAGGGACTTGAGAAATACTATGAAGATCAGCTCCGGGGAGAAAAAGGGGTACGTTTCGAGCTGGTTAATTCAATCGGCAAATTTGCCGGCAAATTTGAAAACGGCGCCAGGGACCGTCCATTCACCAACGGCAGCGACCTGCACCTGACTCTCGATGCCGGCTTGCAGAGGCTTGCTGAAAACCTGTTGAAAGAAACGGAAAAATCCGGCGCCATTGTAGCCATCGACCCGAATGACGGTGGAATTCTTGCCATGACCAGTCAGCCGGATTACGATCTGGAAATCCTTAACGGCAAAACCGACGGGGACAAATGGACGGAGATAGTTCGCGATCCTGACAAGCCTCTTTTCAACAGAGCAATACAGGCCTCCTATCCACCAGGGTCGGTTTACAAACTCCTGCTGGCCCTTGCTGCAGTTGAAGAAAATGTTATCACCCCCGAAAAAAAGATTTTCTGTTCGGGAGTTTTCAGGCTGGGTAGAGGTCGTTTTCGCTGCCATGGCGGGCAGGGTCACGGCCTGGTCAACCTGGAACGATCCATTATAGAATCATGTAACGTCTACTACTACAATCTCATATTCGATCTTGGATTTGAAAAATGGACCGAGTACGGGAGGATGTTCGGGTTTGGAAAAACCACAGGCATCGACCTGCCCGGTGAACGGTCATCACCGCTTCCCTCGGTTGCATACTACAACAAACGTTACGGCAAAGGAAAATGGACCAGAGGATATCTCGTCAGCCTTGCTATCGGACAGGGAGAATTGAACACAACACCCCTCCAGTTGGCGGCATTTACCGCAACAATTGCCAACAAGGGCACCTGGCACCAGCCTCACCTTGTCAGGGGCTATCAGCCTGTCGACAGCGACAAAATCATACCGCTTGATTTCACGAAAAACAAGCTTCCTATCTCCGAGAAGACCTTCGAAACTGTCCGTCAGGCGATGTTCGGCGTTGTTGAACGCGGAACAGGAAGATTTGCAGCGGTGAAAGACGTCAAGGTTGCCGGAAAAACCGGCACGGCACAGAACCCGCATGGCGAGGATCATGCATGGTTTGTAGCTTTCGCCCCTCTTGAAAAACCTTCTATTGCACTCGCCGTACTTGTCGAAAACGCCGGTTACGGCGGGAGTATCTCCGCTCCTATAGCCGGAAAGCTGATTAATTATTATGTTAACGGTCCCGATACCACCGCTGCAGCCGACAGTCTGTCGGTCACTGCCGAGCACTCAGACGGCAGCGAATCAGAACTTCAAGAGAATGATATATAAAAACGATCCGGCTCTTATACAGAGCTTTCTGGAAGACACAAGCAACATAAAAACCGGCCACACTCCGGGGGTATACTTTCCCGAAAGCATCGAGGATATCTCAGCGCTGCTCAGGGAAAGTTCCGCATCCGGCAAACGGCTTGTTATAGCCGGCAACGGGACAGGTACGACAGGAGGAAGAATACCGTTCGGCGACCATGTCATTGCCATGGAAAAGCTCGACCGCATAGGTGAACCTGTTCAGTGCGCCGAAACTGCCGCAGTTATGACTGTCGGCGCCGGGGCTCTGCTGGAGGACATTCAGAAAAAAGCGGAAAGCTGCGGCTGGCTCTACCCGCCCGATCCTACAGAAAAGCTTTGTTTTATCGGCAGCACGATAGCCAACAACTCATCAGGAGCCCGCACCTATAAATACGGCCCCACGAGGGAGCACATTGCACGTATTACTGTTGTCCTTCCTTCAGGAGATATTCTCGACATTCCGAGAGGAAAGCATATTGCCGGAGATGACGGCATGTTCCACCTTGACCTCCCCCTTGCAGGGAACATTGCGTTTGAACGGCCCGGCTACAAACTCCCTCGAACCTCAAAACATAACGCAGGCTACTTCTCCAAACACAACATGGACCTTATCGATCTGTTTATCGGCGCCGAAGGAACCCTCGGTGTTATTGCAGACGCCGACCTGAAGCTGGTCCCTTTTCCCGAGAAAATCGTCTCATGCCTGGTATATTTTCATGCACTTGAGGATCTTTTTCTCTTCGTCGAGCAGGCAAAAGGCAGAACCGGTGGCGTGGCCCCAAGGGCTCTCGAGTTCTTTGACAGCAACTCACTCGATTTTCTCCGCAAGGTTTACCCTGAAATACCTGCGGGGACCTCGGGAGCTGTTTTTTTTGAGCAGGAGATCTCTCTGGAAACCGAGGAGATGGTTCTCGAAGCATGGCTCGAACTCATGGAAACCTCAGGCGCCATGATCGACGAATCCTGGGTTGCCCTCGATGTCAACGAGCAGAGAGCAATGAAAGAATTCCGCCATCAGCTTCCGGTGCAGGTAAACGAATGGCTGAGCAAACAATCGGAAAGCAAGATCAGTACAGACATGGCGGTCCCCGACAGCTCGTTTACCGAACTTTTCCATTTTTACCGGAACACCTGTGAAAAAAACGGTTTCCGATACATCATTTTCGGACATATAGGCAACTCACACGTTCACTTGAATATTCTACCATCCAGCCATGAGGAGTTTATAAAGGCAAAAGCGCTCTATCAGGATTTTGTCGCAAAAACCATTGAACTGGGCGGAACACTTTCAGCCGAACATGGTATAGGAAAACTCAAAACGGAGTACCTTGCCAGGATGTTCGGCGATGAAGGGATCAGAGAAATGGCAAGAATAAAGAAAACCCTTGACCCCTGCCTCATACTCAATGTCGGAAACCTGATCCCGGAAAACTATTATCGGACATGATACACACAATTGCTATCTTGAGAGCCCAAAAGCTCAACAGGCGGCAGTACAATCATCTCAATAAAGGTTGAAACCGGAATCGTGGCAAAAGAACAGAAGAAACCGCAATATGTAACGACGATACTGAACCGCAAAGCAAGGCATGAGTATCTCATACTTGACACGATAGTTACAGGCATTGAGCTCAAAGGCAGCGAGGTCAAGTCCGTTCGCCTTGGAACAGCAAGTCTTAACGAAAGTTACGCGATCATTCACAGGGGAGAGGTATGGCTTGAAAACATGCAGATATCGGCATATGAACACAATCATGTCGAGCAGCTTGATCCCAAAAGGAGCCGCAAACTGCTGCTGAAACGTGAAGAAATTCGAAAACTCCAGTCGAAACTCCAACAAAAAGGCCTGACTCTGGTTCCGCTGAAAGCTTTTTTTAACAGCCGGGGAGTCCTGAAAATAGAACTGGGGCTTGCGAAAGGGAAAAAACTGCATGATAAACGAGAGAGCATAAAAGCCCGTGACACCGAGCGGCAGTTACACAAACTGAAACAGCAATACTGATTTCATACCGAGTGATTGGCGGGCATACCGGGACAACTGCACACTGATTTTTATCATTATTTTTCAAGGAGATACCGTAAATAATCAATTCAGATAAAAGAACGATTTCACCTATGAGTTTTCCATCTGTCAAGGAACAGCTTGATCTTGTTATCAGCAACACTGTCGAAGTTATCAGCGAAGAGGAACTTGAACACAAACTGACCAGAAGTTTTGAGACACAAAAGCCGCTGAAGATAAAACTCGGCGCCGATCCCTCCAGACCGGACCTGCACCTCGGACACTCCGTTGTACTGAGAAAACTCAGGGACTTTCAGGACCTGGGACATGAAGCCATCCTCATTATCGGGGATTTTACGGCCATGATTGGCGATCCGTCAGGCAAAAGCAAAACCAGGCCGCAGCTTTCAGCTGAAGAAGCAAGACAAAACGGTCAGACCTATTTCGACCAGGCGTCAACAATCCTCGATCGAAAAAAAACAACCATATGCTATAATTCGGACTGGCTTGGGCGCATGACGTTCGACGATGTCATACGTCTCTCAAGCCATTACACGGTAGCCAGAATGCTTGAAAGGGATGACTTCGAAAAACGTTACCGGCTACGTGAACCAATCTCTATTCATGAATTTCTTTACCCTCTTGCCCAGGGAATGGACTCGGTACACCTGCGTAACGACATCGAGCTGGGAGGAACCGACCAGAAGTTCAATCTGCTCGTCGGCAGGGATCTTCAACGTGAATACGGTATTCAGCCCCAGGTATGCATAACCATGCCCCTCTTGGTCGGCACTTTTGGAGAAGAGAAAATGTCGAAATCCCTCGGCAACGCAATATGTTTTAATGACTCCCCTGAAGATATCTACGGCAAAATACTTTCCATTCCCGATGAGTTGATCGAGATTTACTTCACACTGCTTCTGCCCGGACCTGGTCAGCCGCTGGAACTTTTCCGGCAGATTATCAAACAAAACCCCAGAGAAGCGAAAAGAACACTGGCTAAAGAGATTGTTTCGCTCTACCACACCGAAGAACTCGCCGGAAAAGCCGAGGATCATTTCGACCGGGTTTTCGTTCACAAAAAAGCCCCCAGGGATATAGAGGAATTTGCATTTGCCGTCTCGTCAATGCCTCTGGTAGAAATGCTGTTAAAGCTAAAGGCCGCATCATCAAAGACTGAAGCCCGGAGACTCATCAATCAGAACGCCGTCCAGATAGACGACGAAAAAATCAGCGACATAAACTTTGAGGTCACACTGACAAACGAGCCGAAAGTTGTAAAGGCGGGAAAACGAAAATTTTTCAAAGTTGTCATAAAAAAAGATTTATAATACCCCGGGTTTTTCCTATAATTGCTGAGTTTTACCGCGCCCTGAAGGCAATACCACTAACGTTATCCGGAGAACACGGAGTTGTCATTTGTACCTGAAAAAGTGTTTTTCACCAAAGGTGTAGGAAAGCACAAAGAATATCTTTCCTCCTTTGAACTTGCTCTTAGAGATGCGAAGATTGAAAAATGTAATCTGGTTACCGTATCAAGCATTTTTCCTCCAAAATGCAAGCGCTTGAACGTTGAAGAGGGACTGAAGCTGCTTTCACCGGGGGAAATCACCTTTGCCGTCATGGCAAGAAACTCCACGAATGAGCATGGCCGTCTCATTGCATCATCAATCGGCGTCGCACTGCCTGCGGATGAGTCCCTCTACGGCTACCTGTCTGAACATCACCCCTACGGTCAAACCTCGGAACAGTCGGGTGAATATGCTGAAGACCTTGCCGCGACAATGCTTGCAACCACGCTCGGCATCGAGTTTGACCCGAACAAGGACTGGGATGAGCGTGAAGGCATCTACAAAATGAGCGGTAAAATCATCAACTCTTTTAATATCACACAATCCGCTGAAGGCGAAAACGGATTCTGGACAACCGTTATTGCCTGTGCGGTATTGCTGCCTTGACGCCGGTAAGGCAGAACAATAGGTCAAGCCGCCATTGATGGCGGTTTACTTTTATGCAAGATATCCAGACACTTGAAGAACTTATCATCTGGGGCGGTTACGCGTTATTGTTTGCAATCGTGTTTGCCGAAACAGGCCTTTTTGCAGGCTTTTTTCTGCCGGGCGACTCCCTCCTGATTACCGCAGGACTGATAGCGGCATCCGGCCAGCTCGATCTCCCGCTTGTGATTGCAACACTTTGTTTCGGTGCGATTATTGGAGATTCAACCGGCTATTTCATCGGCACCCGGCTCCAACGGGCTTTTCTGAACAAAAAGGAATCGCTGTTTTTCCGAAAAGAACATCTCGATAAAACAGAACGGTTTTATGAAAAACACGGCTCGAAAGCAGTTTTTCTGGCCCGGTTTGTTCCGGTAGTACGAAGCTTCAGCGCGACTCTGGCCGGCGTTGCCGGAATGCCATACCAGGTTTTTCTATTCTACAGTGTCTCCGGTTCTCTTGTCTGGGTACTTTTTTTTACCTCGATCGGCTATTTTCTCGCAGCCCTGTTCCCTGATCTGGTTGATTTCGTACATTATATTATCCTGGCAGGCATCGTCATCATTCTAGCCAATTCCCTGAGATATTTCAGGAGAAAAAAGCCGGGCCGCACCGAATCCTGATACGTTCAGCACAATGCTCGCACGAATTGTACACTATTTTCCTGTTACCTTCAAAGGCATTCTTATGGGTGCAGCCGATGTTATTCCCGGCGTCTCCGGGGGCACCATCGCGTTTATTACAGGAATTTATGAAACGCTCATAGCCTCGCTGAAGTCTATAAACAGTTATGCACTGAAACAACTGTTCCGCCTTGAATTTCATTCTTTCTGGAAAACCATCAACGGGAACTTTCTCATCAGCCTGCTTGCCGGAGTGCTTTTGAGTATTGTCACACTCTCCGGCACCATCGTATATCTTCTGGAGCACCATACCCTTCTGGTTCTGGCATTTTTTTTCGGATTGATAGCAGCCTCGGCAGTTATAATAGCAAGGCGAATACGCTCTCACTCCTTTTCCGTGTATACGGCAGGCGTGGTTGGAACCGTCAGTGCTTTTCTGATCACGAATCTCAGCCCGGTCACAACACCTGAAACAGAATGGTTCGTTTTTCTTTCAGGCGCAATTGCCATCTGCGCAATGATACTTCCGGGAATATCCGGAAGCTTCATCCTGCTGCTGCTCGGCAAATACTCATTTATCCTCGAATCCATTAAAGAGTTCAACCTTGCGGTCATTCTCATTTTCTGCGCCGGGTGCCTTGCCGGGCTCCTTGGTTTTGTCAGAGTGCTTTCCAGGCTCCTGCAACGCTACCACGACCAGACAATGATGCTTCTTGCCGGTGTCATGATCGGTTCATTGACCAAAGTGTGGCCGTGGAAAGCACCGATAGCCGATACTGTACCCGCCGGTAAAAACGCACTGCTGTTTTCGGCAAACATCATGCCGGAAACCTACCTGCAAAAAACAGGAGCCGACCCGCTGGTAAGTTCCGTACTGGTTCTGATGACAATCGGGCTGCTCCTTGTGTTTATCCTGGAATTCATTTCAGCGAAAAGGCACAGCAGCCTCAGGGAATACTCTTCATAACTTATCTTCGTCACCATACATGAAAGAAGAAATCAAAACCGATGTACTGGTCATCGGCAGCGGCATCGGAGGGTTGTATTTTGCCCTGCATATCGCTGATCATGCAAGGGTAACTATCATCACGAAAAAAGAAAGCAGTACATCCAATACCAACTGGGCCCAGGGAGGCATTGCAGCCACCATTGGCGGAAACGACAGTTCCACACTCCACATAGAGGACACGCTCGAAGCCGGTGCCGGTCTCTGCAACCGTGAAATGGTTTCGCTCATGGTCAAGGAAGGACCGCAGCATATCAGAAAACTGATTGAACTGGGCGTCGAATTCACGACAACAAACAATAATCACCTGGATCTCGGACGTGAAGGAGGACACTCCAGAAAAAGAATTGTTCATGCAAAAGACCTTACCGGCCAGGAAGTTGAACACGCTCTCCTCGAAAAGGTCAACAGCCATCCAAACATTACGCTGCTCGAACATCATTTCGCCATAGAGCTGCTGACGGAACACCATCTTGGGAAAAAAACAAACGACATTACCTGTTATGGCGCCTATGCGCTCGATTCAAAAAACAGAACACTGAAAAAAATTCTCGCAAAAGTAACCATGGTTGCCTCAGGTGGACTCGGCCAGGTTTACCTGCACACGACAAACCCTTCCATTGCAACCGGAGACGGCATTGCAATGGCATACCGTGCCGGGGCAGTCATCGCAAACATGGAGTTCGTTCAGTTCCACCCCACCTCGCTCTATCACCCGAAGGCGAAATCATTCCTCATTTCGGAAGCAGTACGAGGTTTCGGCGGCATTCTGAAACTGAAAAACGGCCAGGAGTTCATGCACAAGTATGATAAACGGGAAAATCTTGCTCCCAGAGATATCGTGGCACGCGCAATAGACTCTGAAATGAAAAAGACAGGAGATGAATGCGTGTTCCTCGACGTAACACATCTCGATTCCCGGAAAACAATCGAGAACTTTCCCAACATCCATGAAACCTGCCTTCAGTACGGCATAGACATGACAAAAGAGATGATCCCGGTCGTACCTGCCGCACACTACTCTTGCGGGGGCATCAAGTCGGATTCTGTGGGCAGAACGAGCATCAACCGTCTCTATACCTGTGGGGAAACCGGTTGTACCGGGGTTCACGGAGCAAACAGGCTTGCAAGCAACTCTTTGCTTGAAGCACTTGTTTTCGCCCACCGGGCCTATACCGATATCAGGGAAGCCGTTCAGACCATTCAAAACGACATACCGTTTCCTGACTGGGATGACAGTGGAACCGTCAATCCGGAAGAATGGATACTTGTTTCACATAACAAAAAAGAGGCCCAGCAGGTCATGAACGATTATGTCGGTATTGTACGCAGCGATCTCAGACTGCAGAGGGCAAAACGGAGAATCGAGTTCCTCAAGGAGGAAACCGAAGAATATTACAAGAAAACAAAGATCACAACCCAGATTCTGGAACTTCGCAACATCATCAAGGTGGCGAATCTTATTATAGACGGCGCCATTATGCGCAGGGAATCCAGAGGCCTGCACTACACGACCGACTACCCGCAAACAGATGACAAGCATTTTCTGATAGACACGGAACAAAGGTCGTTTTAAGACACCTTTATTAATTTGTTACGCGCCTTGATTACTTCGTTGAGCGGTGCTCAAAATCCTCATGTACTTTATGTACACTCCGGTTTTCGCGCTCCGTTCGCCTCGTACTCAAGGCGCTCACAACAATTAATAAAGGTGCCCTGAAATAAGGCGGGATGGCTGGTTATCAAGCTAACCAGCCACCCGGCTTTTTGCTTTTTGCCTTTTGACCTTTGACTTTTTCCTTTCTTTATTTAACCTCCTGCCAGTCCCTGGCATAGCGAAAATCTATGCCGGGTGTCCGGGAAGAAATCTTGGCGATAACAGGCATCATCCTCTTATACTGGTTTTTCACCACCATTTTCCTGACTTTATCATAAAATGATTCATCGACACCTTTCTGAATAATGGCAGCCCTGCTCATTCGCTTTTCAAGCATCAAGTAGAGAAGAAGGTCAGCCTCCCCGTAACCAAACCCCAGGTCGGCCTCGTCGCTCTGCCCTTCCCAGAAATCAGCGGAGGGAGTTTTAGAAACAATCTCTTCAGGCAACTGCAGGTAACGGGCAAGTCCCCATACCTGGGTTTTATACAAATCGCCTATCGGATTGATTGCGGATGCCATATCGCCAAACAACGTTCCATATCCAAGCAGCAGTTCCGTTTTATTACTTGTACCGATAACCAGCCGGCCATCCCTTGCCGAAGCATCATAGAGATACAACATCCTTATCCTGGCCATTACATTTCCCATACGCAGCTTTTCTGCATCGGGCTCTTTTTCGAAAAAGGTATCGACAACATCTGAAATCTCCACCTCCTCACACAAGACACCTGTTCTTTCAACCATCATCCGCGCATGTTCTACACTTTCAGAGCTGCTTGTCCTGTATGGCATTAGCACCGCAAGAACATTATCAGGGCCAAGCGCTTTTGCCGCCAGCTCGCAGACTACAGCAGAATCAATTCCTCCTGAAAGCCCGAGCACCGCCGTTTCAAACCCGAATTTGCTTATCTCGTTACGAATAAAAGCAAGCAGGATCTCTTCCGTCAGAACGTAATTGAGATGCAGAGACTGTGTATTCATGACAATCTATTTTTTGAGCCACTTCAAGGGATTCTGCTTAACCTTCCCTTTCCATATTTCGAAATGAACCAGCGAGCCCCCCTCCGGCATGGGACCTGATGAACCTATGACCTCCCGGCCTGCAACAACGTCGTTTTTGGCCACATTGATCTTTGCCAGATTCGCATACACCGTAAGATAAGACTTGACATGGCGTATAATAACAACATTACCGTATGTCGGGAGATAGGCGATCTGTGCGATCTTTCCCCCTGAAACCGCCCGTACCGGTGTTCCGGAAGAAACAGAAATATCGATCCCGTTATTTGTTGTCACTATGTTCAGATCCGGGTCCTTTACCCTGCCGAACTTCCTCACGACCACACCGTTGTCAACCGGCCAGGGCAACAGCCCCACAGCCTTGTCGAAATCCTTGGAAATTCTTGCAAGCTCCGCTTCAGAAACATCGGGAAGAGGTGCCTGACCGGCTTTTGCCCTTCTTTCAGCCTCAAGCCTCTGCTGCTCCCTCTCTTTCTCTATCGCAATCTGCTCGGCTCTGATCAGTTCCTCAATTTTTGCTTGCAGATTTTGAAGATTTTTCCGGTTAGCACGAATCTCACCGACAAACTTCTTTTTGTTTTTCTTCAGTGTTTCGAGAACAATCTGTTTTTGTTTTTTCTTTTTCGAAAAACTCTGCATCTGGCCTTGTTGCTCCTTGACAACACTTGACCGCTCACGGTAACGCTTTTCGAGAACCTCCCGGCTCGTCTGAAGTTCCCTGGCGATGTGCTGAAGATCCTCTACCTTCTCGACAACTGCTTCTGAAAAAAAACCGATATAGCGGGATCGTACAATAGCCTGGTTCAGGGATGTCGCTGCAAACAGCAATTCTATGTCATGCTGCGAACCGCTTTTGTAGACAGCCACCGCTACACGTTTGAAATCCTCGACAATTGTATCATAACTACTCTGGTTCTCCGCAAACCGATCCTTGAGAATCCTTATTTCCATATCCTGGCTACGCAGCTTTGCATTGTTTTTTGCGATCATCTCCTCGAGCAGCTTAAGCTGTCTGTTATAGTTTTTCAGCGCTTTTACGGACTGTGTCTCTTCCTTTTTCGTTTGCTTCAGTTTGGTCTGATATGCTTTAAGCTGCCTCTTGAGACCGGTGAGGTCCTGCTCAAGTTTTTTGCGCTCCTTCATTATCCTGTCGACTTCGGGATTGCCAAGCGCACTGACACTTGTTGCCATGTTGAAGCAGCTGATAATAAAAAAAACAGCACTTGCTTTTTTCAGGGTAGAATACATCCACCTTATAAACCGTTTATTTGCTTTCATATAACACGCACCTGCATATCAGTGTTAACAACAACGCCTCAGGAAAATATCGGGAAAAATAGTTAAAGAAAACATCACCTTGCCGCTTGGATGAAGATAAAAAGAGAAACTGCTTAATAATTTTTTTTCTCCCTTTGAAATGTTTAAATAGAAATTTTTCAGTCAGTTGTTTACATACACGTAGATGGATAAACTTGTCATTCAAGGAGGTCACCGGCTCAGCGGTGCTGTTCAGGCATCCGGATCGAAAAACTCAGCACTTCCGCTCATGGCGGCTACGCTGCTCAGTAACGGCGGAGCAGTAACACTCCACCGCATTCCCGATCTGAAAGATATCCGAACGTTCCGGAAGCTTTTGGAATACCTCGGTGTCGAGATCAGCGACCAGGCAAACACCCTGAGCATTTCCACATCGAACATTCGTTGCGCTCATGCCCCTTACGAGCTCGTCAAACAGATGCGCGCGTCCATTTACGTCCTTGGCCCTCTCCTTGCCCGCTTTGGACACGCCAGCGTATCACTGCCCGGGGGCTGTGCTTTCGGCCCCAGACCTATTGACCTGCACCTTATGACAATGGAAAAGCTTGGCGCATCAGTC
>JAKSCY010000235.1:0-5000 GCA_022360355.1 Chlorobiales bacterium | reverse complement strand
CCGGTTACGATGCCGGGCAGATAGGAGGCCAGTATCATGACTGAGAATATCCAAAGGAATGCTGCGGCCTTACAGCAAGCCATTGAAGACGAAGGCAAGCGAAGCTTCAATAAATGGCCTATTGAAAACGCTTGGGACTATCCAGACAAAAAGTTGGATTTTGGGGCCGTTATTATTGACTCCGAACACGGGGCGGTTCTTACCGAGAAAGGGATAATGCAGATAACGGGAGCGGGGAAGACCGGGAAAACAATGCTGTTATTTAACCTGACTTTTGCGCTTGCGCTTGGACGGAATTACTTGTCCTTCCAGATAAACAAGTCTTATAAAGTGCTGTACCTGAACGGAGAAAACAGCGGCAGGACGCTACAGGAAAGATTGAAGCTGCTTCGGGATTATTACGGCGTTGATGATGAGGCGGAGCAGCTTATCCGAGAGAACTTCCTTTTTGTTTCAAAAGGATTATTGTTGCCTCAAAAAGAAGCACTGAATGACTTGAAAGGGAATATATCAGAGATTCAGCCTGAAATAGTCATTATTGACCCATTGAAAAACTTTTTTGATGGTGAGGAAAATTCCGCAGATGATATGCGGAAATTCATGCAGGCAATCCGGCAGGTTGTCGAGGAACATAACGTCACGGTGGTTATTCTCCACCACACTGGCAAGAAAAAAAATGAAAACGACCTCTACACAGGCCGAGGCAGTTCTGTTCTTGCTGATGATGCAGAGATAACAGCGGCATTCTCGAAAGATGCCCGTAACAAAGGCCGCTTTAACCTTTCAGTTACCGGACGGAATTGCGAGGAATTTTCTCTGCACCTAATGAGGCCGCAGGATAAGTATTTCCTCTATCACGAAGCCGACAAACCGAGGCCGGAGCCAGATTACATTACAGTTGCAATTCTGGATGCTTTACCGCAACGGTTCTCAGCAAAAGATTTCAATAATGAGGCGGAGAGGCAGGGCCTTTCTGAAAGCACGGCGAAACGTCGGCTTGAAAATTGTGTTAATGAATTCGGCTTGCTGAAAAAGCTTCGACGGGGAGAGTATGAGAATGTCTCATTAAGATCGAATAGCATCATTGACCCTGATGAACCAATTAGGGTCAAAGGGTCAGAACCTATAGGTAGTGAACTTTTGACCCAAACCCAGAAAACCGATAAGGAGGCGATCTAATGGAGACAGCACCGTTTTTTGACCTCGTAAGGGAAGCCAGCAAGGATGCGGCTTTAGGTAATGCAGGCGTCGATGCCTTGAATTATGCGTTTGACAAGCAGAGGGAACGGGGGATAGTCCCTGACCCAAACGATGAAGAGGTGTATTTGGTTCTTTCAGGATTCTGGGCCGGATATGAATTTGCACTCTTACAAAACACTTTACAATGAGCTATCAATTCGAGCTTGAAAAGGGATCGACAAAGCATATTTGCCCGGCTTGCAGGAAGAAGGTGTTTGTTCGATACGTCGATACGGAGACCGGGCAGTATATCGCTGATGACGTTGGCCGGTGTGATCGAGAGATAAAATGCAGTTACCACCTAAAGCCGGGAGAGTACTTTCACCTAACAGGTGAAAATCCCTTACGTAAACGGCTCCTAAGAAACGATCTGCTTACAAGAAGTATCAAAGTTCCTGATGAAAAGCCGGTGTATGTTCCTGACGTTCTGTTCAGGGGAAGCCTTCAGCACTATGAAGAGAATATGTTTTTCCGCTATCTGGTTCAGTTGTTCGGGACTGATAAGGCTGAAGAGCTTTGCGCCTGGTATTGTGTTGGTACAACCAAGCATTGGGATGGGGCTTGTGTGTTCTGGTACTTGGATGATTCCGGCAGGGTAACACGGGGAAAGGTTATGCTGTATGATAATACCGGGCACAGGGTGAAAGGATGTACGAATAGTGTTCACAGCCTGATGAAGCTTGGAGCACTACCGGAGCTACATTTGTACGGCCTGCATTTGCTAAGGCTGGATAAAACGTTGCCGGTTGCGATTGTCGAGAGTGAGAAGAGCGCTATTCTTGCAGCAGGGCATTTGAAGGATTTTATCTGGATGGCAACAGGCAGCCTTTCCACCTTGACGGCGGAGCGGTTGCAGCCGTTACAAGGCCGAGAGATTGTTCTTTTTCCTGACGGTGGTGCATTCGAAAAATGGCAGGAGAAAGCAGAAAGCATGAGCCGGAAATTCAGTATCCGGTGTTCTGACGTGCTGGAACGCTGTTTATCCGACGAACAGCGAAAAGTCGGATATGATATTGGTGATGTTATCGCCAATGAGTGTAGTGCATTTCGAAACAAGATTGCACAACTCGATTAAAATCAATTGATGAATAGTGCAGATTAAACATAAATTACACCTAAACCAGAAATCCGAGAGATGAACTCATGACCACGGAAAAAACCGATAAAGAAACCTCGTTGAAACGCTACTATCCGTTGGCACCGGATATGGAATTACCCCTTGAGCCGGGTTTTACGGTCAGCGAGTACCCTTCCGTGCATAAACTTCCTGATACAGCAAAACAGATTATCAGAATAAGACGCAGTAATCCGGGTTTAAAAAACGCTGAAATAGCAAGGATTGTTAAAATATCGCCTCAATATGTCGGACGTGTCCTTAAAAAGGCGAAAGAGGACAATATTTCCCTCACCTCAGAGGAAATGATTCGGGAGGCAAGTAAAACAGTTCGGGCTCATATTTTGGGAGAGCGGCACGGTTGCGTTGATCCCACAGCAGCCACCCAGCTACAGGCAACACAAATGGTTTTTGATCGAGCAGATCCCAAGATTACAAAAAACCACAATGTCAATGTGAATATACAGGCAGAAATAGATCGGCATTTCGATTTATCGGCGTTCAGAACTGATAAGGAAACCGATTGTTAAAAAATTGCGTGGATGGTAAGAGCGGTCTATTTCCGATACCTCAGCAAACCGTTACCCCACACCCCGGCACCCCACTAAGGCACAAAAAATGGCAATCATGAAAAAAGAACCAAATTCTACTGACCGTCTCTTCGGAACTCTTGCTATCATCTTGTTCAAGCATGCCTAAAACAATTCGTTACATCGGAGCTGTTATGCTTTTTTTGGCTCCATTGCCTATGCCATACGGCTATTATTCCTTACTGAGAATCGTTGAGACAGGTGTGTTTGTATGGGCGGCATATAGGGCCTCTACAATGGGAAAGGAAGGTGATTATGATTGGCCTTTGGTTTTTGGTTTTTTTGCCATCATGTTCAATCCGCTTATTCCTGTTCATCTGAGTAGAGAGATTTGGGCTCCGATTGATATTGGCGCAGGAGTGTTGTTATTGAGTGCGTCAAAGATTCTTGATCAAGAAGTCTTTTTCAAGCAACGCAGAACCTTTTTTCAAACACTTTTCTCGCCGAAGTCGGTTCCTATAGCAATTGGTGATGAATATCAGGGAGGTATTGTCTTTTACATCGATGAGACAGGTCGGCACGGTCTGGTTGCCGCAAAGGAAGACCAGGATCGCCTAACCTATGGTCATATCTGGTATGATGATGGGTCAGGCTCCTTTTACCCAATGAGTACGGGGGCCACTGGCACATCATTAGGTACGGGTAGGAAGAACACAGAGAAGATCATCGGTGGCCGCCTCTCTGAAAAGCACTGGGTTTCTGAAATGGTTTTTATTATGACGGGCAATAGAGTGGGTTCTTCCACTCCTGCTCGGTTGTGTGCTGAGTTCAGGGGTGGGGGGTATAGAGACTGGTTCTTGCCGAGTAAGGATGAGCTGTACCTGTTGTATAAACGCAGGGGTGTCGTAGGAGGGTTTCATGATGGCAGCTACTGGAGCTCATCGGAGTGCAATTCCTTCGAAGCGTGGTACATGGACTTCCGCGACAGGAGTTCAGCGGAGATCGATGACCTTCTTTGTGACTTCGAAGCATTTATAGACAAGCATGGGCTTGAGCGTACTGAAGAAATTCTAAAGGACTATGATGACAGCAACAACGAGGGCCGCAGTCACAAGGGCAACCACAGAAGCGTTCGAGCGGTGCGAGCTTTTTAACCATGTATCCCACGGAGCCTTACAATTAATGCAAACGTCGGCTGGAGGTTCTCGTTAGGCTCATTTAAATCTTTTCCGCATAGAAAGGGTAACAACCACATAACCCCGCTTCGCTCCGCCCTTCATGCCACCCCTTCGACAGCTCGCAAGCTCACGCTAAGGATCGGCCGCAGGGCTCCGCTCCGCTTACCATTCTCACTCTTTTGTCTATGTGTGCAGGAGATCGGGAGGGCTGTTTGCGGCTACCGACCTAATTGTTCAAAAGTCTTTTATGGGGATTTCAATCGGTTATGCGACTTATTAACACAACCGGCTAAGAAGCCTTTAAAATAAGGATATTGTTCAAAACGATGCATAACATATCGGTGCAATTTCGCACATTCCTTATAGCGACAGCACAGACTTGAGGCATATATCCCACGTGATAATCAATCACTAAAATTCAGAGACAAAAAATCTTTTGATGGCATTTATGATGGTATTTTGCTACTCACAAAAGATTAAAAGCTTATTTTTTAGGCACATATACACATCATTATAATCCTGCCTCCGCGACAAAAAAGCCTTATATCGATAGACGGTACAAGGCTTTTTCCGTTTCGGCTTGATTGATCCCCGTTTATATAATATACCCGCCTGTCACTAATAGCAGTGCACATTGGAGCAAGCGTCTATGCGCTTCTGCATTCTTTAGAAACAATCCGGCCATTCACATTTTTACTTTTTGGATTTCCCTATTTCTTAGTTGACACGAGTACCCGTCTCGGCGTAACGGAGCGTAGAGGCAATCTGCTCTCCTGTGCATCTGCTCCATTTCATGGCGATGACTCATGTTTTGTCCTGTCACCGTTCGCTCATGGATTCATGAAAGACCTTGATGATCGGCTTGGTCAGATAGCTCAGCACGGTTTTTTCACCGGTACGGATATCGATATTGGCCGTCATGCCGGGCAGGATATCGAT
>JAKSCY010000657.1 GCA_022360355.1 Chlorobiales bacterium | reverse complement strand
TGCCTGTTCAAGCTGATAATAGCATTCAGCCTTATTCCAATAAAGAAGCCGGGGGCGGCCAGGGAAATGGATTCCATGATTGTTGAGGGCAAGGGACATCCATCGGTGTTCTTTGCTATCATGGAGGAAGGATCGAAGATCTTTGCCACGAAGAAATTTCCGAACCGGATATCCCGATCTCGATCCGTAATTTGCGATGACGGGGAGACTCTCATAGGAACGCTGGTTGAGAGCTTCCCGGAGTATGTCAGAACCTCCGCACGGCCGGCTGCACTGATAAGTCTGTTTCTCGGGTCAGTGATGATACTGACGGGTTTTCTACAGATAATTCTAGTGCAGTACCCGACCTTTTCAGTCGGCTATGAGGATTTCTTCAACCTGTATTTCATGAGTTTACTCTTGGATATACTCCTAAACGTCTTTATCATTCTTTGTGGGAAGAGCTTCCTCGATCAAGGACGCTCGTTGATGGCGGTCTACCGTTTTCGGTCGAGCCTCGTCTATCTCGAGGCAAAAGGCGATTTTGAGAAGAAGGTGTTGCCGGATCTCAACGGCATTGTCTCCCAGGAACGCCTCTTCGATCCACTGAGTACCGGCGCCTTCAACGTGCGGTTGTTTTCTGCGGAAGCCATATCTGATTCCATAACGCCGGAAGGCGTTCGAGAACTTGTAGGACTCGAGACTTCGGGCCGTCTGGCCAAAGACGTCTCGAGACTGAAATACCTTCCGTTCCAAGTGAGTTTTCGAGAAAGGTATCCATCTTCTTGGGAACCCACGGAAGTGGAACGGCAGGAGGAGCCGGAGATTTCGGAACCACCTCAGGGATCTCCCCTGGTGGCCAATCCGGATTCTTCCTCCCCTGTGGTTGCCGGTCACGGTCGATGATCGGTTCCCGGGGGCCCATTTCACGGAACGCTACAGGGAGCCGGCGTCCCTTCGCGCGAATGACTGAGACAATACGGATCTTCCGGATCGCCGGGGATGAGGTGTCCAGATGAGTTTTTCGTTCCTAAGGATTGCGATCGCGGCCTTTCTTATGGTCCTGATGGCGCTTGGTGTTCCCTGCTTCGGGGATGACTACCTCGTGATCAAGAAAAAAGGCGGCAATGAAAAACGGGTGCCTCTGGGATTTGACCCGACCCAGATTGAGTCTTTCCGTCTGGAAACTACGCCGGGTTCAAAGGATGCCGGAAAAAAGGATAGACCCTCCGGCGAGGACGAGAGTGCCCCGCCTCCAGCACGGGAATTCGAAGAACCTCCGAGTGGTAGATCCGAGCCCAAACCCATGGAGATTAGTCCGCGTACACCCTCGGAACAACCCTCCGTTCAGGATCGGCAACCCGCTGAAGAGCGAGTGCCGGCTGTAGGTGAAACCAAGAGAAGAAGGTCTTTGGGACCCGTTTCCGCTCAGCCGATTGCAGTCGGCAAGGGTGCTCCGTTCACGGCCAACATTTACGAGTTGCCCGACCATGTGAAAGCTCTCCCCGATTACAGCGCCATGAGGCCCGCTAAGACCGTATCGGCCGACAAAATCAATCTCTATCCTGAAAAGGGCCTGAGAGAACCTGCCGGAGTTCCTGACGATGCTCAAGGCATGGGAATGCGGTTCCAGGGGGTTTTTCTGGTAGCAGGCGAGGGAATATTTCGGTGG
>JAKSCY010000406.1 GCA_022360355.1 Chlorobiales bacterium | reverse complement strand
TTTTCGGCACTCCTGGCGATTTCGCGCATTGCCTGGAAGGGTCTTGAGTAGGCGTCCAGAAATCCGCGGCTATCGTCGGTGTCTCCGGGGTCAGAGAAAGCGCCGGTGAAAACCGGCATGGAGTAGCGGATGAAAGAGCCGTACGGTAAAGGGTTAGCGGCCCATACCGATGTGCGAGTCATGCGGCGGCGATGGTAACATCGCGGCTGAAGCGTTGACAGGGGCACATGCAGGCCGGGTATTCAGCTCCGAAACAAAAGCTTCGGCGTGCCGACCTTATTCTGACAAGGGGAAGGCAACATGAGGGCCGACGATAAGCGCGAGCCAGCCCTCAACGCCGCGGAGTCCGAGACCCCGCGCATGCATGGAAACTCCGTGCACGGGAACCGGGAGATCCCACGGGTTTCCTCACAAGATGGTGGTGAGGAACGGTCGGGGAAGGCTAACTGCCATACGCCCGACATGCACGCTTATGGGAAGTCGGACGATCTCATAGTACTCGAGAAGCAGGCGAACAAAGCCGACGAGCAGGCAGGGCCGGGATATTGTGGCACTCGCGGACGAAAGGGCGAGCCAACGGAGAACACAAACGCCGACCTAAACCAGCTTGAGCCGGTGGCGGAGCCTGTGGAGGAAAGGGGATCGACCAAGGGAAACGCGGGACAGACGGCCGCGCGCCGGACACAGCGTCGGAAGAGCGAGTCGACCGGCCTGGACCGCGTACGAGAGGCAGCAAGACGTGATAGCAAGGTGCGGTTCACCGCCCTCCTGCACCATATCGACGTGGACCTGCTGGAGCGGAGCTTCTTCAAGCTCAAGCGAAAAGTGAGCCCGGGAGTCGATGGGGTGACTTGGAGGGAATACTCGGAGGGGTTCAAGGAACGGCTCACCGATCTGCATGAGCGTCTCCATCGAGGTACCTACCGAGCACAGCCATCGAAACGGACGTGGATACCGAAGCCGGATGGCCGACAGCGGCCATTGGGCATCGCCACGGTCCCTTCTAACTGCACATGACTCCAGCGCGCCTTCGGGCTCGGTGGAGATCGTGCATCCTTTCCATCCGTTGCGTGGGAGACGGTTCCTGGTTCTTAAGTCGCGTCTCGTGCGCGGCGTGGAATGCTTGGTTCTCAAAGGTTCGGAGTCAGGCACCTTCGCCGTACCACGAGATTGGACCGATCAGACTCGGTCGGATGTGTATCGCGACGCCGGGATTGAGCCGCAATTTTTCAAGCTCGAATCCCTCTTGTCGGTCGTTGAACTGTCGCATTCCATCTCCAGAAAACGAGGTTGACCTGTGAATCGCAAAGACGTCATATTACCTCCGGCGTTCGTCGCCCAACCACTGTTGGCCCAATTTGACCGCGCTGCCGGTCATGCGCTGACAGTCTGCGCGTGGTGGACTGCCGCGCGATGCGGTGCAAGGAGGAGTTACCATGTTTCCAGCCTCCACTCGTCCCCGTCTG
>JAKSCY010000114.1 GCA_022360355.1 Chlorobiales bacterium | reverse complement strand
GAAAGAAACGGAGGACGGCGAGATCGAGGCACTCGAACCGGAAAGCCTTATTCTCAATCTCAAGTATCGCCAGGGGCCGGAAATGCCTCACCTCAAATGGGGCTTCCCTGATTCGCACTTCATTTGCTTCCCTTACGAAACAAGGCGAACCGGTATTTATTCAGCAGGAGCGGTGCGGCACCCCATGGATGCCGTTCAGTCTACTGCAGATGCAACCGGTGCAGCCCTGAAAGCCATTCAGTGTCTTACGCTTACCGCAGAGGGACGTGCCGTGCATCCCAGAACGTGGGACCGTACCTATCCTGAAATCAGGATGGAAAGCTGTACACAGTGCAGAAGGTGTACGGTAGAGTGTCCGTTTGGTGCGTATGACGAAACAGATGACGGTACACCGCTTGAATATCCTTCCCGGTGCCGCCGCTGCGGCGTTTGCATGGGAGCGTGTCCGCAAAGGGTGATCGCTTTCAAGGATTACAGTGTCGATATGATTTCGTCCGTGCTCAAGGCCATAGAAGTACCCGATGAAGGAACCTTCATTCTCGGGTTCGTCTGTGAAAACGATGCATATCCGGCCTTTGACATGATGGGGCTGAACAGGATGAACCTCAATCCCAATATCAGATTGATACCGTTACGGTGCCTCGGGGGATTGAACCTCGTATGGATCGCCGATGCGCTTTCAAGAGGCATTGACGGTATTCTGCTTCTCGGCTGCAAGTACGGGGACGATTACCAGTGCCATTACGTCAAGGGAAGCCAGATGGCAAACGAAAGACTTGGCAAGGTCCAGGAAACTCTGGATCGTCTTATGCTTGAGGCTGAGAGGGTCGAGCAGGTTCAGCTTTCTATCAGCGAATGGGAGAGGCTGCCTGCGATAATTGAAGATTTCACCAAAAAGATCGACGATATTGGTGAAAATCCGTACAAGGGATTCTAATAATAGTAACTGCGGATAACGGTGAAAGGAGCTGAATGAAGTTTCCGTAGATTGTTGTCCTGGTTTTACAGCTGTTAAATGTGGAGGTAATTATATGGCTGAAGAGAGTGTATTTACACCGGATGTAAAGTTTGTCAGGGAACTGAAAGAGGCCGGTGCCGATACAATGAAGAAGTGCTACCAGTGCGCCACGTGCTCCGTTGTATGTCCGCTATCCCCTGACGACAAGCCGTTTCCCAGAAAAGAGATGGTTATGGCGCAATGGGGGTTGAAAGATGAACTTGTCAAAAGCGCCGATATATGGCTCTGCCATAACTGCAACGACTGTTCGAAATACTGTCCCCGCGGCGCAAAACCGGGCGATGTGCTCTCGATCCTCAGAAAAAGCGTTATTCAGGAAAACGCGTTCCCGAAATTCATGGGAAAGATCGCCGGAGACCCGAAAAATATCTGGCAGGCGCTTGCCATACCTGTGGTGTTCTTTTTAATCGTCCTTGGGGTAACAGGACATTTGTACATTCCTGAAGGCGAGGTTGTTTTCTCCAAGTTTTTCCCGGTACACTATATCGACCAGATATTCGTTCCGCTTTCCGGCCTTGCCGTGCTTATGTTTGCGATCAGCATCACGAGGTTCTGGAAGAATCTCGGCGAAAGTTCTCAAATGAAGCCCAAAACAGGTTTCCTGCCAAGCTTTATCGAGACGCTCAAGGAAATCATGACCCACTCGAAATTCAAGAAGTGCGACGAAAACCAGGACCGTTCCATCGCGCACATGCTTGTATTTTACGGGTTTATCGGCCTCTTTATTACAACGCTCTGTGCTATTTTGTTCCTTTACGGATTCAAGTGGGAGTCGCCTTACCCGGTGGACGATCCTGATATCCTTGCGCTGTTCGGAGGGTCTGAAACCATGGTCTGGATCGTAAAAGCAGCTTTCAAACTCCTGGCCAATGTCAGCTCGGTCGCGCTTCTTGTCGGCGGAAGTCTGGTAATTGCCAACAGGTTGAAAGAGCGGGGTGTTGAAACCGTGACCTCATCGTTTGACTGGGTGTTTGCAGGGGTAGTGCTGCTGGTCGGTGCTACAGGTATGCTTTCCCAGATGTTCAGAGTGATGAATTTCCCGCCGGTTATCGCATACCTGACGTACTTCCTTCATCTTGTGTTTGTCTTTTACATCATCATCTACGTGCCGTACTCAAAACTCGCGCACTTTGTTTACAGAACGGTTGCAATTACCTATACCAAAATGCTGCAGAGGGATGTCAAGGTGTGAATGATGACCTGACACAATGCGACCGCAAACTGTGAAAAAGCAGGGGCTGTTGAAAAACAACGGCCCCTGCTTTTTTTGTGACCCCACGTTATCCCTTAACAAGGAACCTCCCATTTCTTCTCTGTAAATCCTGCCGCTATTTTTGGTTCTATCTGAAAAGTACCTAACTTCTACATGAAGAAAAGGAGAGGCAACAAACGGCCAACTGGTATTTTGAAACGGAACGAAAGCTGAGTAAAAACATATGCCGACGATCAAACAGCTTTCAAACGGGTTCAGGTTTTTTTTCTTTAGCTTCGATTGTAATGAACCGATACATGCTCACCTCAGCTCTGGCAAGAAGATCTGTAAATTTTGGATAGAGCCTGTCTCGCTGGCTAAGAACAACGGGTTTTCATCAAAAGAACTCAATACTGTTTACAAACAAATTCAGGCAAATAACAGCCTGATAAAAGAATGCTGGTATGAACACTGCGGTCACTATTGAACCACGGATTATATCGGTTGAGATTACCGATGACTCGATTACTGCGTTTCTTGAAGACGGAAGAACAATAAGTGTGCCTTTGGCTTGGTCTTGGCGGTTATCGGAAGCCTCCATTGAGCAAAGAAACAACTTTGAAATTATTGGTAACGGTATTGGTATACACTGGCAGGATATTGACGAGGATATCAGCGCTGAAGGGATGCTTTATGGAATTCCGGCGCAGAAAACAGGGAGCAAGAAGTCCGCTTGATTTCGCTCGACGCTTTTCCCATCTCAACCTTCAGTGTATCCTTTTTGTAAGGCTCTGGAAATACGAGCAAGCTGTTCAAGGTGTTCGCGATGTGCCTTTTCAACAGTTGCGGAATCACATGACATTCCAAGCTCGAACAGTTCAACAAATTGCCTGAACCGCTCCTCCTCGGAAAGTGTTTTGACATAGGAAAGTTCCCATGCATTGAAACGGCTCATCTTTTCCCGCAGCTTATGAATGTCATTCGTTTCGTTTTTCATCGCATGTTTTGATATGGTCGAATCGCCCAGAAAATCGGAAAGTTCACGGCAGTGTTCAAGAAGATACCGCCAGTCGATAGTTTCTTTCTGGAGGCCGATAACGGTTGCGATGTCGTCCCAGTCTTTCTGACGGGATGAAACCGCTTTCTGCAG
>JAKSCY010000560.1 GCA_022360355.1 Chlorobiales bacterium | reverse complement strand
GGGACGTTCGGCAAGGCTTTTGCTTCCGCCGGTGCCTACGGGATCATGGACGGTATGATCCGTGACTACCTCGTCAATACCATGCGTTCCCTGATTTTTACAACCGCTCTGCCGCCGGTGATTCTCGGCTGGAGCCTGCAGGTGCTGAAAAAGCAGCGGGCGATGGCCGCGCAGCGTCGTCATCTGCATTCGCTTGCAGAAAAGCTGCGGGAGGCATTGGAACAAAAGGGAATGCGGACCGCCGGCGAGAGCCAGATCGTGCCAGTGATCATGGGCGGGAACGAGAAAGCGGTTCGTTCCGCCGCCGCCTTACGCGACGCCGGTTTTCTCGCGCTGCCGGTGCGTCCGCCGACGGTTCCGGAAAACACCGCCAGAATAAGGTTTTCCCTTCGTGCGGATATCAGGTGGGAAGACATTTCAGGAATACCGGAGATACTGGCTGCCATACATTGATCATTTGTTAACAAAAACTTGTAGTCACTTATCACTGAACGATATGATCACCCGCTGGGTACAAAAAAAAGGACATGACCGTTTGCTGATTTTTTTCAACGGATGGGGAATGGACGGCGGGATTGCCGATTATCTGCAGTCCAATACACCTGCGGGTTTCGGTAGCGATGTCCTGCTCTGTTACGATTATCGCTCAACAGCCCTGCCTGCCGATGTTCCCGACACTGTTGCCCGATATGGTGAGCGTACTCTTGTCGCCTGGTCTCTCGGAGTATGGGCGGCATGTGAGGCCGGTCTGGAAGGGATCGACAAGGCTCTTGCTATCAATGGCACCCTGAGGCCGGTAAGCAGTGAGGAGGGGATACCACCCGGCATTTTCCGGGCAACGCTGGACAACTACGATGAAGAGAACAGAAACCGGTTCATGCGGCGGATGTGCGGGGATCCTTCTCTCTTCAGGCGTTTTCTTGATTTTGCACCGGAGCGTAGTGCTTCGGAACAAAAAGAGGAACTGGCGTCGATTCTGCAGGATGTTATGCAGGGCAGTACTGCTGCAGTGTCATCCTGGAGCTATACGCATGCACTTATCGGCGGACGCGACATGATCTTTCCGCCGGGTTCGCAGGGCTTTGCCTGGCAGGGGATAAAGCGGAAGCTCGTTAAGGGAATGGCCCACTTTCCTTTTTTTACATTCAGCAACTGGCAAGAGGTGTGTGCATGTATGGAGGAGTGAACAAAGAGCTTATCAGACAGCGTTTTGCCAGGCGTCTGAGGGGATATCGACGCTATGCGATCATTCAGGAAAGCATGGCTTTCAAGCTTGCGGAACTGGTCTGCGGAGATAGTGGATCGTCGTCGTTTGCAAGGGTTTTCGAGATTGGTTCAGGTTCCGGGGCTTTTACCGAGGCACTGCTTGCCCGCTGTGCTGCGGGCTGTTATTTCGCAAACGACCTGGTCGGCGAAAGCAGCGACCTTGTCCGCAGGATTGCCGTGAAGTATGGTGTACAAGACTTTTCTTTCATTGCCGGTGATGTCGAGCATTGTCAGGATCTGCCCGATCAACTGGATCTTGCAGCGTCAAACGCAACTGTGCAATGGCTTGTCGATATGCCCTCTTTTTTCATGAGAATGTCGGAGATTGTCAGACCGGGAGGGCTGCTTGCGTTCAGTACTTTCGGGAAAAGGAATATGCTTGAGATAAGTTCGCTTGAACCGCATGCACTCAACTATTACACTCTCGCCGAGCTCGAGGATATGGCGCAGCCCTTGTTTTCGCCTGTGGCATTGCATGAGGAGGTGCGCAAGCTCGATTTCAGGAGCCCTGAAGAAGTTTTGCGCCACATCAGCCGGACAGGGGTTAACGGTCTGGCCCGCGAAAGATGGACAAAAGCACGACATCGAAGTTTTATCGAGCGGTATCGTTCGTCATTTTCTTCAGGCTCGGGCGTGCACCTTACCTATCACCCGTTGCTTTGTGTGTTCCAGAGAAAAGGAGGACATTGTGCCGGGTAAGGTTGTTGCAATAGCAGGGATCGATACGGGTGTGGGCAAGACGGTTGCTGCCGGTCTCCTGGCCCGTTCCCTGCAGGAAGCAGGCCGAAGTGTCATTACCCAGAAACTTGTTCAGACGGGCGACAGCGGTGTTTCGGCGGATATCCTCCGGCATCGCGAGATCATGGGAATACCGTTGCAGGACGTTGACCGTGACGGTACGACATGTCCCTATGTTTTCGGTTATCCTGCTTCGCCGCACCTTGCAGCGGCTAAGGAAAAGCAGGTTGTCGAGGCTGCGGTGATAGATGACGCCACCAGAAGACTGCAAGAGAAATACGATATAGTCCTGCTGGAAGGAGCAGGAGGGCTTCTGGTGCCTCTGAACCGGGAACTGCTGCTTGCGGATTATCTGCAGGAGCGGTCATATCCGCTGATTCTTGTTTCTTCTTCCCGGCTTGGCAGTATAAATCATACACTGCTTTCAATTGAAGCCTGCCGGAAAAGGGGGTTGCAACTCAAAGGACTGCTTTACAACCGGGCAGGAGGAAACGATAACGTTATTGCTAACGACACTCTCATGATACTTCGGGGTTTTCTGGAATGGTATGGTTATAACTGTCCGGTTGTTGAACTCCCGGATATCCGGAAAAGCAGCCAGGGTCTCATGAGC
>JAKSCY010000529.1 GCA_022360355.1 Chlorobiales bacterium | reverse complement strand
ATTTCCCTGACGGAAATCCGGGAACTGCTCAGATCCCGTTTTCATGAGGAGCGCCTGTTCGCGCTGTACCTCCTGGTAAGGAAATACGAAAAAGGCAGTGGAGACGAGCGGCAGTCCATATACAACTTCTATTTTGATAATCTGAAATTCGTCAACAACTGGGATCTTGTTGACAGTTCAGCACCGTACATTGTCGGTCCATGGCTTGAAGCAAGGAATAAAGCCTGTCTTTACAAGCTTGCACGATCCGGCAATCTCTGGGAGCGCAGGGTTGCCATTATCTCAACGTTTTATTTTATCAGGAACAACAGTTTCAATGATGCACTCCGGATATCGCTTCTGCTGAAACATGACAGTGAAGATCTGATTCACAAGGCTGTGGGGTGGATGCTCAGGGAGATCGGTAAACGGGATGCCGCCGTGGAGAAAGCGTTTCTCAAAGAACACTATAAAGACATGCCCCGAACGATGCTGCGTTATGCCATAGAGAGGTTTCCTGAAAATGAGAGAAAGAGGTATCTGAAAGGTTTGGCGTGACTAATGTAATAAGGGTTGCAAAGAAGCAGATATTGTGTTAATATATGATCACATATTCATGTAAATGAGTGTCGCTATGCCGGAAAAAAGAGCGGAAGTATGTCAGGAGGAGTGCTTTCATCCCGAAATGCTTGCAAAAGCAAAGAAAGCCATGTTGCCCGAAGAGACTTTGCATGACCTTGCAGAGTTGTTCAAGGCACTTGGCGATCATACACGGGTAAAAATACTCAATGCACTGCACCATTCCGAGCTTTGTGTGTGTGATCTTACCTCTGTTCTGGAGATGAACCAGTCAGCGGTTTCGCATCAGTTGCGTGTTCTGAGAGCAGGCAAAGTTGTCAAGTCAAGAAAGGAGGGTAAAAATGTTTTTTACTCTCTGGATGATGTACATATTCAACAGCTTATCGAGATTGGTTCGGAACATGTCATCGAGCAGGCACACGGGAAGAAGTGATTTTTTTTGTGTTTTATATGAATAATTCATCATATGAATATATGTTTTGTTGAAAAATGATTAATAACAGTTGTCCTGAAAGAAGTAATGAATGCTGCTATTGACGTCATTTACGAGGTGGTATTGGCCTCATGGGGTGTGCTTCTGGAATCGGCCCCGTACATTTTGCTCGGTTTTTTTGTCGCTGGACTTTTCAAGGCATTTCTGCCGGGCGATTTAATAACAAAACATCTTGGCGGGAGCGGTCTGCCAAGTATCGTCAAGGCTTCTGCCCTGGGCGTTCCCATTCCGCTTTGCAGTTGCGGGGTTCTTCCAGCCGCCGCCGGCTTGAAAGAGCAGGGGGCGGGAAAGGGAGCAGTGACCTCTTTTCTGGTATCAACTCCGGAAACAGGGGTTGATTCCATTGCTGTAACATACGCGCTTCTTGATCCGCTCATGACGGTGATAAGGCCGGTCGTGTCGTTTTTTACGGCGATTGCAGCGGGCATTTCAGTATCGTTCACGGAGAAAGAAGAAAAAAACACCGGTCCGGTGGTTTCACGTCAGTCACCTGAGCCATCGTGCAGCAGTTCCTGCTGCTGTGAGCACAAGGCAGGGAAAAAAGAACCGGTTGTGGACAAGCTGAAAGGCGGAATGACGTTTGCTTTTGGTGATTTGTTGCAGGATATAGGCAAATGGTTTCTGGTGGGAATCCTCCTTGCAGGAATTATATCTGTTTTCATCTCTCCGGAAACTGTAAGCCGTTATTTCGGTAACGAGTACCTTTCGATGATATTGATGCTTGCGATAGCAATACCGCTCTATGTCTGTGCGACGGCATCGACGCCTATTGCCGCCGCACTTGCCCTGAAGGGGATTTCGCCCGGTGCGGCCCTTGTTTTTCTTTTGGCGGGACCTGCGACCAATGTCGCTTCACTGACGGTGGTTTCACGGATCATCGGCAAAAAAGCGGTGGTTGTCTATCTCGCGGTTATCATCGTGATGTCTTTTGCTGCGGGAATGCTGGTTAATTATCTTTACGGGTTCTTTGGATTTGACATAACGAACTGGATTCAGAAAGACGCGCATGAAGAACACGGGATTGTTGCCGTTGGATCTTCTGTAATTCTGCTGGTTTTGATAGCGAGAACTTTTCTGACCACCAAGAAATAACAGGATGCCGGGAAAAAGGTCTTTTTGCCGGTCATGTTCTTTATTCTCGCGCCTGCTCTGTATTTTACGGATGAACTACTTAAAGATACGGCCATGATTCTCTGGAAAAAGAACAGCATCAACCTCTATGTTTTGCTTGCTTTTTGCCTCACCGGTTGTGCGTCAACCGCTGTGGGTGCTTTTGAGGAGCTGGCTGAACCTCCGGTCAGGATTTTTTTTGCAACGGACAGGAACCATACGGATTCAGAGGAGCCGGGGAAGATGTTCGGCAGTGAGCGTGGGGAAGTGTCCTACGGCATCTGTGCGGTGTCCATTCCGTCAGACCATCGTATCGGGGAACTTGAGAGTCCCATATTCAGCGAGGATATCATGGAGCATGTTGTACTTGCCGATGTCTCTCTTTATGACAGAAAGGATTATTTCAGCAAGGTGGCCGGCTTTGTTGACCGCTCGGCTGACAAGCATATGCTGGTTTTCGTGCATGGTTACAACATGACCTTTGAGAAAGCCGCCCGCAGGATGGCCCAGGTAGTCAGGGATCTTGACTTTAACGGCTGTCCGGTTCTCTACAGTTGGCCTTCCCGCGGCAAGGTAAGCGGTTATCCTGTCGATGAGACCAACGTCAGGTGGTCGGAAAAAAACCTTAAAGGTTTTCTTGAGGAAATTGCCGTGAAATCGGGTGCGGAAAGTATTTTTCTTATAGCGCACAGTATGGGTAACCGTGCCGCGACCGGGGCTTTTCTGGAGTTGATCAGTGAACGGCCTCTTCTGGAAAAACGTTTCAAGGCATTGCTGCTTACCGCTCCTGATATCGACGCAGGAATTTTCAGAAGGGACATGGCTGAAAGCCTCGAGCAGTCGGGTGTCCACATAACCATTTATGTGTCGAGCAGGGATAAAGCGCTGGAACTCTCGAAAAGAATCCATGGTTTCCCAAGGGTAGGCGAGGTTGATGGTGTTCCCCTGATCGTTCCGGGTATCGAGACAATCGATGCCTCATCTGTCGATACAAGTTTTCTGGGTCATTCCTACTATAACGGTTCGAGGTCTGTACTCTCGGACATGTTTTACATCATCAATGAGGATCTGCGGGCGAATGAGCGTTTTTCCCTTGAAGCGGTCGATACAAAGGACGGCCGTTACTGGAGGTTTAAGGAGTAGGTATGACCTGAATTGAGCGATTGTCGAGCATACTGGAAATACAAGGCGAAGGGAGTGCAGCTGTAGTGAACTACCGCAAGTTCCCTTTAACGAAGCAGTTCCAGTGTGATCGGCAATCCCGGAGGGTTTCACAGTGTGCGATTTTTCAGGTTTTTTTTGTATCAGCCAACAGATTTCGGTATTTATGAGTTGTTCTGTAAAACCATTAAGTCTATATATGGCATATCCTTATACAGGTTAAGCGCAATGTGAAACGATCAGTTTAGGTATGATAAAGGCGATCTTGTGGGACAACGACGGGCTGCTTCTTGACAGCGAGAAGGTTTTCTTTGAACTGACGCAGGCCGCGTTTGCCGAGTTTGGGTTTGAGCTTAAAGAGGAGTACTGGGGGATAGAGTATCTGGGCAAGGCGAAACGAACGCGCCAGGTTGCTCATGAGTTCGGTATGAGACCGGAGCTGATCGATCGCATTATCGAGTTGCGTGACGGCAGGTTTCTCGAAGCATTGCAGCATCCGATCTCGCTACGTCCAAAGGTTCGCGAAACACTCGATTCCCTTGCCGGGCGGTTCAAACAGGGGGTTGTTACGGGAAGTCCCCGTGAAAAAGTCGATCTGATGCATCGTTCCAGCGGCCTGGAAGGCTATTTTGATGTTATCGTAACCCACGATGATGTGGCTGAAACCAAGCCCCACCCTGAACCATATCTTGCTGCAATGGAGCTTTTGGGCGTGAAGCCGGGTTCCTGCATTGCAGTTGAGGACTCTGAGCGCGGGCTTGCTTCAGCGCATGCCGCCGGAATTGACTGCATCGTTGTTCCGAATCCCCTTACCTGTATCCAGAGTTTTGAACTGGCGTATGCAATTGAAGAGGATGTTGCAGGTGTACTGAAACATCTGGAATGAAGCCCTTTGAAAGTTGTAATCCCGGTTAATTGCAGAGCGTCAGGGTGCCTCGGTAACGTTCTGCGTCAGTTATCCCGACCTTTCAGTTCTTTAACCAGAAACTGTCCGGTGTATGAACCGGAAGCAAGGGCTATCTCTGCAGGAGGGCCTTCTGCAATGAGCTTTCCTCCCTGGTCTCCCCCTTCCGGCCCGAGGTCGATAACCCAGTCGGCGTTCTTGATGATATCGAGGTTGTGCTCAATAACAATAACCGTATTACCTTTGTTTACAAGCTTTTGCAGGACATCGAGCAGGTGCTGGATATCCTGGAAGTGCAGGCCTGTTGTCGGTTCATCAAGAATATAGAGGGTCTTTCCGGTCTGTACTTTTGCAAGTTCGGCAGAAAGTTTAATACGTTGGGCTTCCCCCCCTGAAAGCAGGGGCGAGGGCTGGCCGAGTTTGATGTAGCCGAGCCCGACACTTTGCATGGTTGACAGAATACGTTTTATGCGGGGGAAGTCCGTAAAGAATCCTTCGGCTTCCTCGACGGTCATATCCAGTACTTCTGCAATGGACTTTCCCCTGTACTTTACCTGAAGGGTTTCCCGGTTATAGCGTTTTCCCTTGCAGGTATCGCATTGCACGTAAACATCCGGCAGAAAGTTCATTTCAATCTTTTTCGTTCCAGCACCCTGACAGGTTTCACAACGGCCTCCTTTGACATTGAAACTGAACCGTCCGGGTTTGTAGCCCCTTATCTGTGCTTCGGGAAGCCGGGCGAAAAATTCCCGAATGAAAGTAAACGCCCCGGTATATGTTGCCGGGTTTGAACGAGGTGTGCGCCCGATAGGGGACTGGTCTACATTGACCACCTTGTCGATATGCTCAATTCCTTCGATGGTATCATAGGGATGGATCAGCAGTTTCGAGCGATAAAAATGCCTTGCAAGAATCGGGTGCAGCGTTTCATTTATCAGTGTTGATTTGCCGGAGCCGCTGACACCGGTGACGCAGATAAACGCGCCGGAGGGGAACCGGACATCGATGTTTTTCAGATTGTTCCCTTTGCACCCCGTAAGCGCTATAAAGCCGGTTTCACCGAGTTTTTTCCCTCGCTTTTCCACCCGAACATTTTCCTGCCCCCTGAGGTATGCAGCAGTCACTGAGTTCCTGTCCAGTCCTGACGCGTGTCCCTGCGCGACGATCTCTCCTCCGTGCTCACCTGCTCCGGGTCCGAGATCTATAATCTCATCCGCCATAAGCATCGTATCTCTGTCATGTTCGACCACCAGAACGGTATTGCCGATATCCCGGAGGTGCTGCAGTGAATTGATGAGCTTGTGGTTGTCACGCTGGTGCAGGCCGATGCTTGGTTCATCGAGTACGTAAAGGACTCCGCTGAGCTGTGACCCGAGCTGGGAGGCAAGCCTTATCCTTTGGGCTTCACCGCCCGACAGGGTCTGGGAACTCCGGTTCAGGGTAAGGTAGCCAAGCCCTACATTGAGGAGGAATTCAAGGCGTTTGGTTATCTCGTGGAGGATGGGAACGGCAACTATTCGCTCTTTATCCGACAGGCAAGTCGGGAGCTCTTGAAAGAAATCAAGAGCAGCCTGCAGCGGCAGGGATTCAAGCTCATGTATGTTCAGGTTATTGACAGTAACATGCAGGCTTTCCTTGCGAAGCCTTGCTCCGCCGCATTCAGGGCAAGGCTGTTTTATCATGAAGCTTTCCGCCCACTCCCTGATTTTTGAAGAGTTTGAGTTTTTTTGAGTCTCTTCAACGTAGGCAACCGCGCCGGGGAAACCTTGCGGATAGACATAGTCTTTTCCTGCGTAGCTGTAGGTGGCATCGAATGTTGTGTCGCCGGAGCCGCTCAGCAGTATTTCGAGAGCTTCACGGGGTATTTTTGCGAGAGGCGTGTCCAGAGTGAAACCGTATTTTTTTGCAATGGCTTTTACTACCTGCCAGAGGTTGCGTTTCCCCGGTTTTCCAAACGGCTCGACGGCTCCCTGGTTCAGGGAAAGGTTGGTGTCGGGTACCATCAGTTCGGCAGAAAGGTTTCTGATTTCTCCGAGCCCATTGCATACAGGGCACGCTCCATAAGACGAATTGAAGCTGAAGTTGTTCGGTGCAAGCGTATCGAGGGGGATCGAACCGTCTGCATATGCGTATTTTGTGCTGTAAAACTGCTCTTTCTGTTCGCTTTCAAACGGGACACAGATAACGGCGGACTTGTGTTCCGACATGCTGATTGCCAGGGATACCGCCTGCTTCAGGCGCTCCCTGACATTCGTCTGTATGACAAGCCTGTCGATTACCAGCTCGATAGTGTGGCTTTTGTAACGTTCAAGCTGCATACCTTTTTCCATTTCATGGAATTCACCATCCAGACGTACTCTCAGAAACCCTTTCTGAAGAAGCTTCTCAAAGAGTTCTCTGTAGTGTCCTTTTCTGCCGGTGATGAGCGGTGAAAGTATCTGAACTTTTGTGCCTTCAGGCATGGAAAGAATGGTATCGGCAATCGAGTCTTCAGACTGTTTCTGCAGAATTTTTCCTGTTGCAGGGTCGTAACGTCTGCCTGCTTTTGCATAGAGCAGGCGGATAAAATCGTGAATTTCGGTAATGGTTCCTACCGTCGAACGGGGAGAGCGGCTGGTGCTTTTCTGATCAATGGAGATGACCGGGGAAAGACCTTCTATCAGATCAACATCGGGACGTTCCATATTGCCGATATACTGACGGGCATAGGCCGAGAGGGTTTCCATGAAACGGCGTTGCCCTTCAGCGTAGATGGTGTCAAACGCCAGACTTGATTTGCCGGAGCCGGAAATTCCGGTAATGACGACGAGCTTGTTACGCGGAATATCCAGCGAGATGTTCTTGAGATTGTGAACCCTGGCTCCCCGTATGCTGATGTGACTGAATGCTGACATATCGTCTTTGATGCGCAATGCAAGAGGAGCTATATATCAAATCCTGCCCAACAAAACAAGGAGAGCACGGAATTGGGGGGAGCAGCTTTTTTTCCGGGTCAATATCTTTTATGATCTGTATAAGCCCGCTCAAATCCGGGATTTTTCACGAGCACGGATATGGACCGGAGCAGGAGAGGTTTAGGTTATGAAAGTGCCGCCCTGGCTGCAGCCAACCTTGCAACAGGTATCCTGAACGAGCTGCAGGATACGTAGTTCAAGCCTGTGCTGTTGCAGAATTCGATGCTTGCAGGATCGCCTCCGTGTTCACCGCAGATGCCCAGTTTGAGGTTTTTTTTCACATTCCGGCCTTCTTTTGCGGAAAATTTTACGAGATATCCCACGCCGTTGATATCAATGGATTCGAAAGGATTTCGTGTATAAATGTCGAGATCCTGATAAGAAGGCAGATATTGGCCCGAATCGTCGCGGCTCATGCCCAGCCCCATCTGCGTAAGATCATTTGTCCCGTAGCTGAAGAAATCTGCGGCTTTGGCAATTTCTCCCGATGTTACTGCAGCTCTGGGTACTTCGATCATGGTACCGACAAGGTATTGTACTCCGGTTTCCTGTTCGGCCATTACGCTGCGGGCGGTTTTATGGATGATTTCTCCGGTAATTTCAAGCTCTTTCACGGAGCCTACAAGAGGAACCATGATTTCAGGAATAATGTCATAACCTTCTTTCTTTATCATGCACGCAGCTTCTATAATCGCTCGTACCTGCATTGCAGGGATTTCAGGGTGGATGATTCCAAGGCGGCAACCGCGTAGGCCGAGCATGGGATTGGCTTCATGCAGACTCTCTATACGGTTCATGATCTCATGAAAAGGTTCGTCGAGTTTCTCCGCAAGGTTTATAATCTCGTCATCTGTCGCGGGCAGAAATTCGTGAAGCGGAGGATCGAGAAGTCTGATAGTAACAGGGCGCGAGCCCATTACCTTGAAGAGTCCGTAAAAATCATCCCGCTGGAAAGGCAACAGTTTTTCCAGTGCAGCCTGTCGGCCTGCTGTATCCTCGGCAAGGATCATTTCCCGCATTGCATCAATACGGTTGCCACCGAAAAACATATGTTCGGTTCTGCACAGCCCTATACCTTCAGCACCAAGTTTTACTGCAAGCTCCGCCTGGTCGGGTTGATCGGCATTGGCTCTTACCTGAAGCTTGCGATACTTGTCGGCCCACTGCATGAACTGATCAAAAATCTGCCAGACGGGTGCTTCTTCCGGTTTGAGCGTTTTATCGGCAAGAACTTCAATGACTTCCGAGTGCCGTGTTGTTATAGTCCCTGAAATAACTTCTCCGGTAGTTCCGTCCAGTGAAAGCGCATCTCCCTGTTGGAGGACATGGCCATTGACCTGAAGTATTCCCCGGCTGTAATCTATATTCAGCGCTCCACAGCCTGCAACGCAAACTTTACCCATTTGACGCGCAACAAGGGCAGCATGGGAGGTCATACCTCCCCGTTCCGTAAGTATTCCTTCGGCAATGGACATGCCCTTGATGTCTTCGGGGGAAGTCTCTATCCTGACAAGAATTACCTGTTCTCCACGGTTTTTTGCATCCTGGGCGTCGGCAGCATTGAAGTATATGTTTCCGGTTGCTGCTCCCGGTCCGGCATTGAGCCCGGTTGCAAGAAGTTTTCCTTCATCGATAGCCCTCTGTTTTTGTTTGAGGTCGAATACCGGCCGCAGGAGTTGATTGAGCTGTTCGGGTTCGATACGCAGAAGAGCCTCCTTTTCTCCTATCAGACCTTCCCTGCACATATCGTAAGCAATCCTGATGGCAGCAAGCCCGGTTCTTTTGCCGACACGGCATTGCAGCATGAAGAGGTTCCCGTTTTCAATGGTGAACTCAATATCCATCATATCCCGGTAGTGCTGTTCAAGCCGTATACGAATGTCGTCGAGTTGCTGGTATATTTCCGGGTTTTCCTCTTTCAGACGGGATATTTTCAAGGGGGTTCTTGTCCCGGCAACCACATCTTCACCCTGGGCGTTCATAAGGTATTCCCCGTAGAAGATATTTTCGCCCGAAGCTGCATCCCTGGTGAAAGCAACACCTGTTCCGGATGTATTTCCCATATTGCCGAAAACCATTGCCTGGACGTTGCAGGCCGTGCCCCACCATGAAGGTATATTGTTCAGTTTTCTGTAAACGATAGCACGTTCGTTGTTCCAGCTTCCGAATACTGCACTGATAGCACCGTGAAGCTGCTCCATCGGATCTTCGGGAAAGCTTTTTCCTGTCTGTTCTTTTATTGCAGTCTTGTACGCGGAAACAACATGTTTCAGATCTTCGGTATCCAGTTCGGTGTCAAGCTGCTTGCCGAGGGCTTTTTTTCTTGCATCAAGAATCTCTTCAAAAGGGTCTTTTTCCTTGCTGTCAGCCGGTTTTAACCCGAGTACCACATCTCCGTACATCTGAACAAAACGCCTGTAGCAGTCCCAGGCAAACCTTGGATTGCCCGATTTTTTTGCAAGTCCTTCGACGCTGCTGTCATTGAGGCCGAGGTTGAGAATCGTATCCATCATGCCGGGCATGGAAGCTCTGGATCCCGAACGTACCGAGAGAAGGAGCGGACTGTTCTCGTCGCCGAACTTTTTCCCGAGTTGCTCCTCGATCTTGTGGAGGGCGCCCGGGATATCTTTTTCGAACAATCCTTCAGGGTAGGTTTTATGATTGTCGTAGTAGTGTGTGCATACCTCGGTGGAAATCGTGAAGCCCGGAGGGACGGGCAGGCCGATGTTTGCCATTTCAGCAAGGTTGGCTCCTTTGCCCCCAAGGAGGTTTTTCATCGAGGCATCGCCGTCGGCTGTGCCGCCTGAAAAATTGTAGATGTATTGCTTATCGGAAATCGCAGGGGCGTTTGCTTGAGGATTCGGCATATGTAGTCGTATGAAAAATGAATTGAATTTAAACGCTTAAAGGCTCGAAAAAGTCATGAATGCTTTGTGTCGAAAAAAAGGAGTTCTTTATTTTTTTTCTTTCGCTTCTCTGTGTCGCTGCAATGTATAATAAAAAAACAATGTTCAGCGAGACCTGTCGAAGGTTTTCCTTTTAAAATGAGATATTTTATTGAAATTATACAGTTCCTGGTCAGAGGAAGCCGGATTGCGACAGGGAAAATGGGAAAAAAGATCATTTTTAGAGGGTCACGCAACATTCTTGTAACACATGGAACCTGAACTGCTACTCTTTTTTTTTCAGGTGCTGCGTATCTCGGTACCCTATATCCTTACATCCGTCGGTGCTGTTTTTTCCGAAAGAGGAGGCGTAATCAATCTTGCTCTCGAAGGACTTATTCTTGCCGGAGCGTTTGGTGCCGCTGTAGGCCAGCACTTTTCCGGTTCAGCTGCTGTCGGGATTGTTACGGGTATTCTCTGCGGTTTTCTGGTTGCGCTCCTGCATGCGTTTGTTACGGTTACGCTGAAAGCGGACCAGATAGTGACAGGTATTGCGATAAACATTCTGGTCATGGGCTCTACACGTTTCGGACTGAGCATTCTGTTCGGGAGCTCGATGAATTCAGAGCGTATCGATGGTCTTGAGGTTTCACATGTCCTGCTCGATCCGGTATTTCTGTTTGCTGTCGCTACGGTTATAGCCGGGCATTTGGTTCTCTTCAAAACGCCCTACGGGCTCAGGCTTCGTTCCACCGGTGACTGTGCCGAGGCGGTAGATGCTGCGGGAATACGGGTTGGGCTGATGCGTTATTCCGGCGTACTGATTTCAGGAGTGCTTGCGGCACTTGCCGGCGTTTTTCTTGCGTTTCAGCAACATAGTTTTACCGACAATATGTCCGCCGGAAGAGGGTACATTGCTCTTGCGGCAATGATTATCGGAAAGTGGACACCGATAGGGGCGGCTTTGGCAAGCGTGATGTTTGCCGGTGCCGAATCCCTTGAAATGTGGCTGCAGACCGGTTTGATCCCTTCACAGCTTATTCAGGCCCTGCCCTATGTGCTGACTCTTCTCGTGCTTGCCGGTTTTGT